>JAUMBM010000249.1:0-4451 GCA_032115735.1 Saprospiraceae bacterium | reverse complement strand
AAGACGAAGCCGATGCGCTGCAGCGCATACGCCGCTACCGCGAAACCATTGGCCGGCTGGTAGCAGAGCACGGAGGCCAGATCCTGCAGCACTACGGCGATGGCACGCTCACGCTCTTTTCCAGCGTGGTAGAAGCTATGCATTGTGCCCGCAAAATCACGCTCGGACTCAGTGAGGAGCCTCGCGTGCTGCTGCGCACGGGCATTCACATAGGCGATGTAGTGCGCAGTGGGGAAGAGGTTTATGGCGATGGTGTCAACATAGCCGCCCGCGTACAGTCGATCGCGCCGCCGGGCAGCATTCTCTTCACCGGTCAGGTGTGGGAGTACCTGCGCAACCAGCCCGATTTTTCGGCCAAGCCGCTGGGAAAGTTTTCTTTTAAAAATGTTGATGCGCCGCTGCTGCTCTATGCCCTCAAAGGCAGGGGGCTGCCGGAGGTAGAACCCGACAGGCTCACGGGTGAAAAAGGCAAGCCGACAGACCTGCACATAGGCGGGCTGCGGCTCAATCCGCAGCTCGTACGCTGGGCTGGTTTTGTTGCCGGGCTTGTAATCATCGCGGCCATCGCACTGCACTTTTGGGGCAGGCAGGCAAGGCCTGGCCGCAGCACAGAAAATATCGATAAATCGATCGCTGTCCTGCCCTTTCAGGATTTCAGCCCCAACCACGACCTTGCACACCTCTGTGATGGTATTGCCGAAGAAATTCTCAACGAGCTGACGCAGATCGAGGGTCTGAAAGTGGCCGGGCGTACCTCTTCTTTCACCTACCGCGATGGGCGGGGTGACCTCCGCACTATAGGTCGCCAATTGGGCGTGGCTACCGTTCTCGAGGGTAGTATACGCCGTGAGGGCGACAGACTGCGCGTCACTGCACAGCTGATTAATGTGCACGATGGCTTCCATTTGTGGTCGCAAACCTATGATCGCAGCCTGACTGATATATTCGGGCTCCAAAGGGAGATAGCTGCCTCCGTCAGCCAAAAACTCGCAGGTATACTGCTGCCCACTGCCTCTGCCTCTCAGACAAGCAGTCGTGCCTATGAAGCTTATCTACGCGGTAAGCATCTGCTCAGCCAACGCGCCGACAGTCTGCCCGAAGCCGTCCGCTATTTCAATGAAGCCATTGCCCTCGACAGCCAGTTTGCACCTGCCTATGCAGGCCTGAGTCATACCTACCTCTGGCTGGGGTGGAACAACCTGCTCCCCTCCAATGAGGCCTTCCCCAAAGTGCGCCAATATGCCCTCACAGCACTCCAACTTGATACCAGCCTGGCATACACACACGCACTGCTGGGGGCCGTAAGTCTCTGGTATGACTGGCAATGGTCGGCTGCACGCATTGCACTCGAACGCGCACGGCAGAAGAATCCTTCCGAAGCCCGTGCCTACCTGGACCTCGGTTGGCTCGAAGCCGTCAGCAATCATCCCGACCAGGCACTCACCCTCATGCACCAGGCAGTGGCCATCGATCCCCTCAACCTCGAATACAACCTCGACCTCGCAGATATCTATCGCATGTATGGCCGCTACGACCAGGCACGCCAACAATGCGCTGCTATGCAAAAACAGTATCCCGACAACAGCGAACTTGCCTGGATGCTCGGACTGATCGATTTTTCCCAGGGTCTATACCCGCAGGCCATCACCCAGTTTGAAAAGGCGGTGACACTTTCCGAAGGCGAGCCCTGGGCAACCCTCTACTATCTGGCAGCCCTCGCCGCCAGTGGCCAGCAACAACAGGCCAGCCGCCAGCTCAATGCCCTACGGCAAAAACACACCCTCGATACGCTGGCACCCGTCGAACTCGCCATGGTCTATCTGGCACTCAATCAGCAGGAAAAGGCACTCCAGGCACTCGAACAGGCATACCAGCAGCGCGCCAACTGGCTCATCTCTATCGGTATCGACCCCGTCTGGAACCCGCTCCGCTCACAACCCGCTTTTACCCGACTCCTCACACGCATGCAATTTCCTTCCTGACCAAAACCTCCATTATCATTTTCACAATTTTAACCCCTCTCTACCTGCACAAATTTAATTTATATCATCAAAAACCCTTATTTTTTGATTTTATTCAAAATTTTTTATATTTTGTTGAAAAAATTTTAATTTCTGGTTCTTTTGATTGTATATTTGTAATGTCAAAACGCGGAAGCGACAGCGAATAAAGATTCGAAAATCAAGCAACCAGCGGTTTGTCTTCATTTTGTGAGGTGTTGAAATTGGCAGCCATGCCCTCTTGTCTCGGGGGTAGGGAGTTACGAAAAAAACCTGGTATAATGCCACGCGCAAGCGTGACTAGGGTTGACCACTAGATTTTGTGCCATGGCTAATCGCCCTGTGGAGGTTCGAATCCTTCCCTCACAGCCAAGTAATGGTTTTCGATTAAAAGCCACACAGCGCCCAAGGGCGCTGTGTGGCTTTTCTTCTTATAAGCCCCGGCCGCCTGCAGCCGTTTTTTTTAGGCAAAAAAAAGCCCGGCCAAGCTGGCCGGGCTATAAACATGCAAGTGCGTGCCTTTTTTGTAAGCACTTTATTCGTGGAATACTTTCACTACTGTCATTCTTTTCGTAGCTAGCTGCCGGCCTGCCTGCATGGTATAGGTATACGTACCAGCCGGCAGCTGGCCCACGTTCAGCGGTAGCTGGTGTGCGCCTGCGCTAAAGTCTGCAGTCTGTGACCACAGCAGCCGCCCGACGGCGTCGCGGATTTGTAGCTGAACCATGGAGGCTTCCGGCAACTGAAAACGAATGTTGGTCCATTCTGTACAAGGGTTGGGGGCATTTTGCTCCAGCACAAATGCTGCCGACATATCCCCCTCACGGGTACTGCTGGGCGTTTCAAAAATCAAGGTCGGCAGCAGCCGCTGCCCGCCCGCCGTGAAGGCTTCAGGGCGGAAACCCGTTTCCGTGATGGCAATCATCTCCGTCCAGTCATTTACTGGCTGAAGCGCCCGGAAAGTTATCGCAAACAGGACCTCATCCGATGCCAGCCCATGACCCTGTCCGTCCATGCTAAACCAGCTCAGCCGTATGCGACCTGCTGCCGCCTGGTTGCTACCTAAGGCAACAGACTGCAGGGCCGATGTGCTTGCCGGAGAGAAGCTGACAAAGCTGACCAGCTCGGGATCAAATTCGAGCCCAAACTGATAGCTGACAATATCTTCGAAATCGCTGCTCCGGAAGTAGAGGGTGACCGTTTCTCCGGCTTCCGTATACGTATTGGGCAAATGGAAGGCCAGTGGCGGGGTTGAGCGCTCATCAACCACCGTCGGTGCCTGCAGCGACGGATGGGCGTGCCCAAGGATATCACCTTTTTTTACACCTGTAAAGTTGATACTCGTATCGCTGTTTATTTCCAAAGTTGTAGCCGTGGCATAGGGGAACACATCTGCCGGGCCAAAATTGTCGGGCCAGTCAGTTCCGGAAGGTATGAATACCCAGGACGGACAATCGCCCAGTGATGTTGACAACCCTACGATCAGCCGCTGAATCAGCAACAGGTCGGCAGCCGTAAATGACTGACTGCAGTTGACGTCGGCAGCTATCAGCTGGTAAGGGGACTGAATCTGGGGAGGCTGCATACCCAGCAAGTACCGCTGCCCTACAAACAGACCGTAGCTGGACAGACCGTTGAGGTAATCTTCGCTGACCTTCGATGCACTCAGTTCGTAGGACGCATTAACAGGTACATCAGCAACTGCGAATTGGCCGTTGGCGTCTGCATCGTCGATCATTTCCATGCCCGTTGTCGATACGTGCACCGAGACCTCCGGAATGGGCTCTGCCCAATAGGTAGACACTTCTCCACTGATTACGGCCGCAGGCTGTACTGTGACACTACCGGGCACCGACTGCACAGCCAGCATCTGCAACAGTCCGCCGACACGGCCGGACAACGAAAGGCTGGAGTTGCTGAAGCGTATCTGTGAAGAACTTCCGTATACACCATTCACCGATACCCGAATGTAAAAGAGGACGGCGTCTTCTGACAGGTTTACACCCGCATTAGCCGGCGACTGATAGCTAAATGACTGGTTGATAGAATTATAGGCAGGCAGAATGGCGCCTTGTACCAGCCCGGTAATTTCGGCTACCTCTCCGTCTGAGACCTGCAGATTGCCCGTTATGGCCACCAGGTTCTGGCAGTTGGCTACACGCACCGGAATGTCCACCACCGAACCACGTGCAGCGGTCAGCTGGCCTATGGTAATCTCAGGTACAACACCCCCGCCGCCAACAACTACCTGTGAACAGTATTCTGCACTGCCGCAGGCACTGTTGACAGCAAGACAAACCGTATATACGCCGGGCACGGCATAGGTGTGCACCGGATTGGCCAGAGTGGATATAGTACCGTCACCCAATGTCCACACATAAGTGCCGGCACTCGCCAGGTTCGTAAATGCAACCTGATTGCCGCTGCTTTGGTGGCTAAAGTTGGCAAAGC
>JAUMBM010000248.1:0-9059 GCA_032115735.1 Saprospiraceae bacterium | reverse complement strand
GCTTTTGGGCACTGCTACCCGGCTTGTTGTCCTGAACAAATAGCTCCCAGGGCGTATTGCTGTTGCTGTAGCGAATGGCCAGCTTCGTTTGATCTGGCGACAGCACTACCTGGTGGGCGCCAACGCCTTGCGTAATGCGCGTAAGCGGGCCGCCCAGGGCCGGCAAGTGGTAAAAATGCTGCTCATGCGGACCCTCGGCATTGGCGGTGAGGAAAAAGGTATCACCACGGAGGCTCAGGCTGACTTCCAGTACCTCCCACTGGCCACGGGTGAGCTGGCGGGTTTCTCCACTGGCCAGATCGGCCAGGTAGAGGTGGCTGTAGCCACTTTTTTCAGACTGAAAATAAAGATGGCGGCCGTCAGGCAGCCAGCCGATGGTGCCGGCTGCATTGAGCCAGCCCTCGATGCCGGGACCGCCGATCCAGGCTTCATCATGCTGATGATCAACTAGTGTAAGCGCAAAGTTGGTGGTATCCAGACTCATGATCCAGCGATCTTTGTTGTCCAGCGACCGTATGACGAGGGCAGCCCGGCTGCCATCTGCATTCCAGAAAGGGCCATGAAAAATGACAGGCTTGGGTTGCTCGTACTGCTGCTGCCAGCTGCTGTCGCCGAGGTGGTAGCTTGCCATAAAAGCGGGCTTGTCGTAAATGCCGGGCAGCCCCTTGAGGTCGGGTTGGAAAATCGTATCCTTGCCGACGTGGTAGAGGTACAACTGGTAGCTTTCTTCCTGGGTGCCCACCTTGGGTCTTGTGTTGAGTATATCGGCATAGCCGCTGCTGTTGACATATTCGGCTACGCGGGTGCGGTTGTTGCCACTGTTGCTGCTGCTCAGCCGCCAGGCAAAAAATTGCATATCGGGACTCCCGACGACGTAATCCAGGCGCTGGTTGCGGTAGCGAAAACTTTTCGGCCGGGGCGGCTTCAGCGCTTCACGCGCTTTGGCAAGTGAATCTTCACGTGCCTCCCGAAGGCGCAACACCTCAAATAGCTGCATCTGGTCGTCCTGCAGCCAGCTCCTGGCGGCAGAATGCGATGAAGATTCGGCACCTCCGTCGGCTTCTCTGCTGATGTTGGTGAGCTGCCGCAGGGCACCCGTCTCTAGCATTAGGGCATAAAGATTGTCGGCCCGACGAAATATCAGTTGCCTTCCGTCAGCGGAGAAAACGGGGCTGCTCTCTTCTTCCACCGTCTGACTTATCTGCACATCCTGGTTGTTGCGCAAGTCTCTGATAAACAAGTCGCCAAACTTGGTATACACCAGCTTGCTGCGATCGCGGTTGTGATGGCCGGCACTGAACTCCTGCCAGATGTCAGCAGATTCTGCCGGTTCGGGGGCTGCCGGCAGCTTGTTTATATCAACCACATAGGTCTTTCGGCTGTTACCCAGACCGGGATTCCAGCTAAAGAGGATCCGCTCGCCGTCAAAGGTCCAGCGGACTTCCTCCGGAGAGAAGCCTGTGTAGTACTCACCCTGCATGATTTGGTCAATGCTGAGTGGGGTGGTGGACTGTGCCGAGAGGCAATAAGTTGCAAAAAGTAAAGGAATGACAAGCAGTAATGGCATTGAAGTAAGTCGTTTGGGGCTAAATTAGACTAACTTTATCAGATGGAGATAAAAAATCAACGAAATACTGCCGACCTGGCGGTTTTTGGCTGTGGATGGCTGGGTTTTCCGCTGGCAGCACGGGCAGCAGCCCGGGGAGAGCGGGTGCATGGCAGCACAACAACCGCGGCTAAACTGGATGTACTGTCCCGGTCAGGTATTGATCCTTTCCTGCTGTCTTTGGGAAGTGCGGGCGACTGGCTGCGGTTTTTGGAGGCAGGCCGATTATTGGTCTGTATGCCGGTCAACAGCCGGCATAAGGAGCTGTTGCCTGCCTTAGAGGCATTCGCGGAGCTTATTGATCCGAAGGTGGTGGAGCGAATAATCTACACTTCCAGCACCGGTATTTACGGGCAGCAACAGGGCCGCATAGATGATGATGCCCCCGTAGACCAGCAGGACGATAATGCCCGGGTGCTGGCAGCCGCAGAGGAGATTTTTGTATCCCGCTTCGCGAAAAAAGTGACCATTCTGAGGCTTTCGGGCCTGGCCGGCCCGGGGCGCCACCCGGGGCGGTGGCTGGCCGGCCGCCGGCAGCTGCCCGGCGGTGCCGATCCGGTCAATTTGGTGCATCTTGCAGACGTGCTGGCGATCATTGAGGGACTTTTTGCCCGGCACAGGCCGGGCGGGGTATACAACGTGTCGGCGCCGCAGCATCCTGCGCGCCAGGATTTTTACCCTTTTGCGGCAGCAATGCTCGGGCTGCAAGCCCCTGCTTTTGACGCTTCACAAGCCGGCGGAGCCGGAAAACTGATTGCGTGCAGCGGTCTCCATGAAGAGCTTGGCTATACGTTTCAGTTTCCCGACCCCTTCGGATTTGTGTATACGTAGACAGGTTATAACTTGATGATTTTATGCCATTGCCGTTGGCCGTGCAGCACTGTGCGCAGCCAGTAGATGCCGGGCGGGTAGCTGCTGATATCTATTTGACCGCCAGCGGATGTTCTGCCTTGATCGAGTATCTGTCCGGTGGTGCTGATGACGGTAAATTCCAGGGCCGAGGCAGCTTCTTCGCTGTCCGTCAGGCGAATGATTCCGGTGGTGGGGTTGGGGTAAATGCTGATCCCTTTTTCTGTATCTGGCGCCTGATCGGCCACAATGGTGACGTCAAACGTTGCGCGCTCACTGATACAGGATTCGTCCGGCAGCTCGATGGTCCAGTCATAAAAGTAGTAGTAGCGGTCTGCCCCCAGGGTGGTCGATTTCAGGGATACGATGCCACTGACATCATAGGGGAAGGTGACATTGCTGTCCGAACGACGCAGCCGGGGGCTCACATAACCAAATACGCTGCTGTTGTGGGTCTGGTTGGTCGTGAGTACCAGATTGTCACCTTGTGGTACGGGCATATCAAGCGAAAGGACATGCGTGCCTATGGGGATAAAAACCAACTGCGAATCTATGAGCGCGTTCTGCGCGTCGCGCAACTCAATGATGCGGTAGCCTTCCCGGTCGGTGTACACTTTGACGGTGCTGAGGGTGAATGGCTGGTAGGCATCAAAAATAATACCTCCGTTGAATTGATTACCGCTGAAGTTTGAACCGGTGTGATTGGTCTGTCCGACCTGTGCGCTCCCGCCGTCAAAAATGACGCGTGCATCGGCATAGATATTGAAGGAAGTGTCTGACCACGGTATCGTCAGTGAGTTGCCGCTGCCCAATAGTACCGTTCCCGCTGTATCTTCATACCACCGGATGTTTTGTCCCTCCGCAGTGAGGGTAATCGAGTCACCGGCATGCAGATCTATATCCAACAGGTTGGGCTGAGGAATAGTGATAACATCAACTACGACCGCAGCAGCGCTAAATTCGCGGCACTGACCCGGGATGGTAACCGTAAAACTACCGCTGCTACTGACTTCAACCGATTGCTCCGTACTGCCGTCAGACCACAGATAGGAAGCGGCGGGGGAAGAAGTGAGCAGTACCGAACCACCACTGCAGAAAAGGGTATCACCGGTGATTTGAATACTGGGGGTCTCATCGGGATCGACGATAACCTGCACTACCTGCGAGACGCTGGCACAACCGCTGCCATTGCTGACGGACACCTGATAGCTGCCTTGGGTCGTCACGGAGATGGTGGCCGTTGTTTCGCCGGTATTCCATTGATATGCGTATCCTTCCGCTGCACTGATGGCCAGACTGTCGCCGGTACACATGGTCGTCGGGCCACTAAGGCTGAGGTTGGAGGGAGGGGAGATGCAGGTGTTTTCAATGACGTTGATAAACTGATCAGCCTCCAGTCCTGTGTAAGTATCAACTGTGCCACCGGGCCAGCGAATGATGAGCGAATCAGCGAGCAGATGCTGACCCAGGCCAAAATGCTGATGCAGGCTGTTGGTAATGCCATAGCTCTCACCGGCTCTTACTTCGCGGATTTGTACACCCCAGGGGCCGTAGAGTTCAAGTCTGGCGCCTACACCGCTTCGGTTACTCGTGACCCCCTGCAGGCTCACGTTTAGGAAGTGGTTGTCACCGCCATCATTTAGCCATAATACATCGTCTATGTTGGAAGGGGTCGTGTAAATCTGTGCGTAGCCGGCATAGATGTCGAGATAGCCATCGTGGTTGAGGTCGCCGACGGCAAAGGACTCCACCTGATTGTTATTGAAAAGACCTGTAACACTGGTAAAAGTGAGGTCGCCATTGTTGAGATACAGATAATGACGGGTGCCGCTGACCAGAATGTCCACGAAGCCGTCGTTGTTGAAATCCCGCATAATACCCTGGATGGGCAGCCCCTGCACGACAATGCCGGAGGTAGCCGTAATATCGGTAAATACGCCCTGTCCGTCGTTGATAAGCAGTTGGCTGGGTACATCGTGATTGGTGATGAAGCAGTCCATATCGCCATCATTGTCAATGTCGCCAAAATCAGCCGTCCACGACTGGGCACCGATTTTTAGATTGGCTTCGGCAGCGCGCTCGCTAAACTGGCCGCTTCCATTGTTAATGAACAAGGCGTTGATTCGGCGAGGATCCTGTGGGTCGTTGACTCCTTGCCGGCACTTGGCAATATAGAGATCCATGTCGCCATCGTTGTCAATATCAGTCCATACGCTGCCATAATTGCCGGAATTGTCTGAAACCGGTACGGTAGCCATATCAATCCAGTCATCGGCAGCCACGAAGCTGCCTTGCCCGTTGTTGGCCCAGATGCGGCTTTCGCCATCGTCATGGCAGGAAAAAAAGTCCAGCCAGCCATCGTTATTGATGTCCACTAAATTGGTACCCTGAACAAACAGCCCGGGCCCCGGTAGTTGCGAAGAAGTATAGCTGCTGCCGTTGGCATTGCCTTTCCAAAGTTTGACACCATCATAGCTGCCACCATAGAGCACATCTCCGATACCGTTGTTGTCAACATCGCCTACGCAGATACTCCACTGTGACTGCCCTCCACCCAGACTGAAAATCTGACTGTTGAAAGAACCTCCGTCGAAGGACTGCCAGTCGATAGTGAGTTGCCTTCCCTGACCCAGTCGAACCAAGTCGTCAAGCCCGTCACCATTAACATCAGTCACCGCAATGGCTACGCCGCTTCGGAAACTGGTGGCGGGAAGCTTGTAGTTCCCGTTGGAGAAGCTCACCTGCCCGAAGGAGGCAAAAAAACAAAGGAGCAGGGGAATCGCACTAAGTAGGCGGAAGGGGTACTTCATCTCGGGTATATACTTTTTGATGATAAAAGTGGTCCTGAACAACCGTCAGTACCGGATAATAGCCTGCCCGGCTGTCGCCGGGAAAAAATAATTAGGGGCTAAGCTAAATACAATTAGGCGCATGAAGGTAATGAGGTGCAAAAAAGTAAGCTGGCAGTCAATATATATCTGGCTGCCATCAGGCTTGTAGTCGAATGCCCGGATAGCTTGAATGACTGCCATGCCAGCATAGTTTATCTATTCAGTCAAACCCCGTTTATGCAGTAAATTACTGCTATATAATTATTGAATTAATGTATTAATGGCAAAAAAAACTGATTTTGTCTGCCTCCATTTTGTGGATAATTGTGTTATCTTTGTAAATGCGAAGCCCAACAATGTACTAAGGTAGCTTTTTCGAATATTTTACAATTTACTTGCCAAAAATTGCGTAGCAAACTAATGACCCTGTTGCGTGTATGAGTTTCTCTAGAATATTTCACTGCTGGTGGCAGCGAAATACAAGTCCGGATGGTTGTGCACAATGGTGTCCTCAGCCCCGGAGCGTTTTCGAAACCTGTCCTCAGCCGTTGCGGTGGTGATTTGTTTTGGCAAGTTAAGTCAACTTCGTTTAATTTACCTTATCCAGTCAGGGGTTCGTGTGTAATCCCTATGCTTATATGGCTGTTGTAAAGGTAATCTTCTTTCCCCCTCCTGATTGCCGATTCGTGTGTGTAAACGAGCTGTGTGCAGTTGCGTGCTTTGCATGTCTGCTGCTGTGTAAGTCATTTTGTTAATATTTACAATTTTACTTGTATGCCAATCCTGAAAATTACCCATGTTGTCATTGGAATTTTGCTGCTGTTAACAGAGGTACGCGCCAACGACGAGAGTTTTTGTCTCGCCGGTACGGTTCGCGTGTTCACCAATCCTTCCCTGACAGAAGTGAATGTGTGCTCTCCTCCTGGTGTTCCCGACTTCGTTTCTTTCAGACACAGTGTGGTGGCCATGCCCACAGGCTTTGTAATGGTCAATAGCAGCAATACCATCGTGTATGTCAGCTTAAATGGCAATATCAACTTTGATTTGTATCCGGCGGGTACTTATCGGGTTTATGGGTTTTCATATCTGGGGGCTATGACAGGTCAGGTGGGACGACCGCTGGCGACAACCGCGCTGGGGTCGGTCTGTTTTCGACTTTCCAATAATTTTATCACGGTCTATAATCAGGCGGCTGATGCGGGCACTATAAGTTCGTCTGCCGGCACGGGGCCGGTGGTCTTTTGCGTGGGTGACGGTCAACCCAATATGCTGGGCGTTTCCACCACAAGTCAGAGCAATGCGTATGCCTGGTTGGTGACTAATGAAGACAATATAATACTGGCTGTCCATCCCGTTGGATTTATTGATTTTGAGAATCTCCCGGCCGGTATTGTTCGCGTTTGGGGTATTTCCTACGGGGGTAACAGCTTACCACTGTCCGTCGGGGATCAGGTGAATCCAAGCAGCAATCAGGGAAACTGCTATGATCTTTCGGATAATTTTATCGAGGTGAATAACTTCTATCCCGATGCAGGACAAATTTATCTGGAAGGCGGTGTGGTGAGTTTCGCAGATTGTAACGCGGATGAATCTGGTGGTTTGTTGACAGCTTTGCGCATCAATGCACTCCCCATCGATTATGTGTTTCTACTTACAACGCCCGAAGGGCAGATTGTGCAGATACTTGCAGACAGTGTGTTGAATTTTAATGCCTTGGAAGTGGGTGCTTATCGACTCTGGGGTGTTTCTTACACGGGTTCTTTGACCGTTGAGCCGGGTGATTTCATCACGCAGCCACTGTTGTCAACAGAATGTAACGACCGCTCAGATAATTTTATTCAGATAGAAAAATATGCGTTCGATGCGGGTAGTATCACTTTGTCAGGGGGGGGTACTAGTACTTCGGTCTGTACTTTCGACGGGCAGCCCGATCTGCTTTCCTTCGAGAGCATCTATAACGGAAGTGAGAACCTTGTCTATCTGATTACCGATGCGGCGGGTACACTCGTAGCTGTGAGCGAAAGCGGAGATATCGATTTCGAAAATGCTGAAGGCTCTGAGCTGCGGGTATGGACGGCTGTTTATACAGGTGATTTGTTGTTGGAAGCAGGTAGTTTTGTACCTACAGCAGCTATCTCCAACGACTGCTATGCGCTGAGCGAAAGTTTTGTAACGGTCAGTCTTCAGCCAACGTATGCCGGCTTTGTATCGGGCAGTAGCATCAATATCTGCAGGGGAACAACAGCAGAGACCATCCAATTCACGGCTGAGGCTGCGCAGTCGGTCAGTTACCACTGGCTGGTCGTTGATGCGGAGGGTATCATCAGGTCAGTTGAGGCTTCTGCAAATATTGACTTTAGCCTGCTGCCGCTGGGCGTATACAGTGTTTATGGGCTGGCGTATACCGGTACGCTGACTGTACAGGCGGGGCAGGCAGTAGATGCGGCTGTTTTTGCTTCTCAGTGCTTTGATCTTTCCGACAACCATGCACAGGTCACCATTAGCCGCATTGATGGTGGTACAGTGGTGTTTGACAACGGAGCCTTGCAGGCGATCAGTTGTCAGGATGAGATCTTGCCCGACGTTTTTAATTTTCAGCACACTTCATCGGCGGCAGGTAGCAGCTATGTATATCTGCTAACCGATAACAACAACAATATTCTGGAGGTGCTTACAGCAGGCTCGGTAGATTTGACTTTCAGACCGAGTGGCATCTTTCGGATATGGGGATTGTCGTACGCAGGTACATTGACCGCTGCTACAGGTGCCAATGCAGCCACTACGGCGCTCTCATCAGCTTGTTTTCAACTGTCTTCTAATCATTTAACGATTGTCAGGAGTGAGGTTGACGGAGGGCTTGTAAGGCTTTCCGGAGGGGGCACGCAGATTAGCCTGTGCACGGCTCCCGGCAATGATGTGCTACAGTTTGACAGTACAGGTTTTAGTTCTTCCAATGGTTACATCTACCTTGTCACCGATATAAACAATCGCCTGCAGCACGTGGTCACCGGAGATGCATTTGATTTCCGTATTACGGCTGCCGGCAGTTTCAGGGTGTGGGGGCTTGCTTATAGCGGCGTGCTGTTGTTGCAGACAGGGGCTGTTATTACCAACACAATCTTGTCTTCACAGTGTTACGAGCTTTCGGATAACTTTGTGACGGTTTTCAGAGAGGCGCCTTCGGTACTCTCGTTGGCTACGCTGGAGGGAGATACGGAACTGGCATTCTGTTCCGGTGACAGTGAGCCGGATTACTACCGATTCAGAACTTTTGGCTCAACCAATGCGAATATTGCTTACATCCTTACGGACGAAAATGATATTATTCGCTCTGTACTGACAGTTGATCAGATCGATTTTGATACCATGCCAAGCCAATTGTACTATGTATGGGCCTTGACCTATACGGGTACTTTGACAGCCAATGTAGGCGGTAATATTTATGCATCAGGGCTTAGTTCGGATTGTTTTGTGCTTTCGGGCAACAACATCGTCGTCTTTGCAGGCGACTACTCAGGCGGGCAAATTACGCTCTTCGGTGGCAACGTGCTTGCCTATGCCTGCCCCGGCGACGGTGACCCGGATATCGTTTCTTTTTTCCATGATTTTACCATTGGTAATGGTAACTACGTGTACATACTGACAAATGAGGAAAATGTCATTCAATACGTACAGGAGGAAAACAGCTTCGATTTCGACGGGCTCCCGGAAGGAGTCACCAGGGTCTGGGGTTTGTTGTACAACGGTGAGTTGCTGGCGACGGAAGGTCTGGA
>JAUMBM010000247.1:0-4152 GCA_032115735.1 Saprospiraceae bacterium | reverse complement strand
GAGAAGGCTTTGTCCCCTGACGAAGTCAGCGCTATCGGTGCCTCCATCGACACCATCACTACTTTCGACCCCATCACTTACGAGGAGGTTCCAAAGATTGTCCGCAATGAGCTGAATCCTGATGATGTTCTTCGCTTCCGTGTCAAGGAGGTGTGGTTTTTCGACGAGGAGTCTTCCAGGCTTCAGGTAAGAATTCTGGGTATTGCGCCCCTGTTGGATGTAAGAGATCCCAACACCAATGAGTCAAGAGGTGAAAGGGCGCTCTTCTGGGTGTACTATCCTGAGATTCGCGAAGTACTCGCCAAAGAAAAAGCATATACCATCGGCAACGATGCTTCTCCGCTGACGTGGGAGGATATCTTCGAAATGCGTTATTTCTCCAGCTATATCATCAAGGAATCAAACGTGCGCGACCGCCGTTTGCAGGACTATGTAGAAGGTGTTGATCGCCTGCTGGAGGCTGATCGTATCAAAATGGAGCTTTTCAATCGCGAACACGATCTCTGGGAATATTAATTTCCTGATTTCGTCGCTCTCAGGTTAGCATTGATCTGCAAAAAAAGAGCCTCTGATAATTTTCAAAGAAGAATTATCAGAGGCTCTTTTTTTGGTAGCTGTCGGACTAATATCGATGCTTAAATCACCGCATGTACATCCAGGCAGTATGGTAGCTATCGGCTTTGTCGCAGTAATCAATGAAAGCACTGTAGAAAGCATCTGCACCGATGGTGGCGCTGTCTCCGACAACTACCAGCTTCATGCGCGCTCGTGTCATGGCTACATTCATGCGCCGATAGTCTGACAGAAAGCCTATATCACTTTTGTTGTTGCTGCGTACCAGACTTATGTAGACTACATCGCGTTCCTGTCCCTGGTAGCCGTCGATAGTTTGTACGACCAGGTTGAGGGGCGACAGTATCGGATCTGCTGCAATATGCTTTTGCATGTGCAGCAGCTGCTCCTTGTAGGGTGAAAGTATAGCGATGGTGGGGAGCTCGTGGTCCTGATAATAACCCAGAAGCTGATATAAGTGCTCGCAGACGATTAAAAACTCGGCGGGGTTGAACTTACTCCGGTAAGCAGGGTGTTGCTGCTCTTCAAATCCACAGCCGGCGGTATCAATGAATAGCAGAGGAGATTCAATTTCGTAGCTTAGCTGCCTGTTTTGTACTTCTTCGGCTGCTTGTAGTTGGTTGCCGTAAAAATATTGATTGCTGAATCCCATGATGCGTTGATGCATCCGGTATTGCACCTTGAGCAGGCTGGTTGCTTCTACGTGCAGCCCGATCAGCCGCTCCATGAGACTAATGTGGAGGCCGGCTTTGCGGGCACGTTGTGACTTGACAGTAGGGGGCAATTGATAGGGGTCACCGGCCAGGACTACGCGCTGGGCCAGACAGATGGGTATCCAGCTGGCAGGTTCTGTGGCCTGCGCCGCTTCATCAATGAATACCGTTGAAAAGGTACGTCCTTCAAGTACAGGGTGGACAGCGCCTACGAGCGTGGACGCAATTACGTGGGTGGTCGATAGTAGCTGGTCTATGATACGCTTTTCCAGTTGGTCTGCCCAGGCGGCCAGCTCTCCTGCTTCTTTGTAGAGCGCTTTGCGCTCCTCCCGCTCTTGTTCACCAAAATTGCGGCGAAACCGCCGGGCTTTGCGGCGGGCTTCTGCTGCCTGAATCCTGATTTTTTTGATGGTCTTGGTTTCCGGATGCTGTGCTACCTGAAAATCCAGGGAGTGCCGGGCTACGTTTTCGTCAATTCTGGAAAGGTTGCCTACGCGCAGCACGGAGACACCCGCCTCGGCCAGCCGCTCAGTCAACAGGTCCACTGCCGTATTGCTGGGGGCTGTCACCAATATATTTTTTTCTGTTTGGGACAGGATCTTCACAGCTTCCACCAGGGTCGTGGTCTTGCCGGTACCCGGAGGACCATGAACGATGGCCAGGTCTTTGGCATGCAGTATCAGGTCAATCGCCTGTTGCTGGGAATTGTTGAGTCCGGAAGCCGGATAGGTATAGGTGTGGGCGGGAAAAAAACGGGCAGGCTGGACTCCGCACAGAATATCGCGCAGCTCGGCGATGCGGCCGGAACGAGCCTGCAGCAGGGTCTGCAGGCTTCTTTCCATCTCGGTATAGGTACGCTCGTCAAAGGCAATTTCTATGCCTATCATGCCCAGCGATATCCAGTCGGGCAGATCCGAACTGTTGAGGATGACCTTCATCCGGTTGCGGTCTACGTATTGTATGACGCCGGCAGCCGTAGGTTCCTTCACGGCTGTCTGCTGACTGAACAGCTGCACAGAGGCGCCCTCCCTGAAGGTATCCGGTTTATGCTGCTTTTGATTGCGCTCCAGCAGCAGGTAAGCCCGGTTGCCAATGGCATAGCCGGTCTTGATGACTTGTAACGGATACCAGCAGTAGCCTTCTTTGACTTTCTCCTCCAGTGACAGCCGCTGAATGATATTGCGGTGCTGTTCGAAATCTTCCGATTTTTCGAGCTGCAGCATTTCACGCAGCTTGTGTATGTGTTCTGTTCGCAGATCCGTAGATGACATGTGCGCTTGTGCGTTAATTTCCGTGAATATGGCTAGCTTACTATTGCCTTTTTATATATCTTTGCAGTCGCCTTGCGATGCCCGGGTGGTGGAATAGGTAGACACGCAGGACTTAAAATCCTGTGACCGTTGAGGTCGTACGGGTTCGATTCCCGTCCCGGGTACTATTTGTTGCATCTGCCGCTTTCACGGCAGATTTTATATGTCGTTTAACAAGTAATGAGTCAACTCCCCAAGAGTGACTCTTTTTTTTTGCTGCAAGGTAAAAAGCTAAACAGGAGCGCCTTTTTGAATTTTTGAAAAAATTCAAAAAGGCGCTCCTGTTTAGCCTGCTATCTGCCTCTGCCCGGGCAGAGGCAGATAGCAGGCCGGAATTCTCGTCACGAGCACTATCGGGCAGGTTTCTCCTGTAGCATTACTACCAGGAGAAGGTAAGTCCAAGGCTGGGCAGTACCGGCAGCTGGTTGACGCGATTGTTGGTAATGCGATCGACAAAGAATACATTTTGTCGATTGTATACGTTGGTCAGGCTGAAGATAGCATCGATAGAGCTGTTTTTGCTCAGCTCAAAATGCCGCTTGAGCGAAAAGTCGAGGCGGTGGAAGTAGGGGAGTCGCCCTCCGTTGCGGGTGCCGGACAGCAGTACGCCCAGGTTGTTGTTGCCCGTAAGGAAGTTGGTCAGCAAGGGAGAATTCTGGAGGTCAACCCCCTGGTAGAATCCCTGCGTCTGGGTAAACGGAAAACCTGAGCCCATGTTCCAGCGCGCACTGGCCTCCCATTGCTTTTTGGGACCCATATTGTAGGTCATTAGCAGGTTGACGTTGTGGCGGCGGTCGAAATGGGTTGGGAATTCCTGAAATCCGTCATCGCGGCGCACATGCCCCCAGGAATAGGTTGACCACAGATAGAAGCGATCGGCCGAATATTTATAGGAGATATCAACGCCATAAGCCGTACCCGTTTCCGTGATAAAGTTGGGGTCGCTTGCTTTTTCTTTATTGCGGTTGATCGCAATGAGCTGATTGAAGTCTTTGTAGTAAGCTTCGATGTTGAGGGTAGAGAATCGGTTGATGTCGACCTCAACGCCTACTACGCCATGGAGGGCATGCTGCAGGCGGTCTTCCGCCGGGATATTGGAAGCCGGACGGTACAAAAGTTCCTCAGGCCCGGCGAGGAAGCCAACAAAAAAGTTGACAATATCGAGATCGTTGACCGTACCAATCAGGTTCTGCGAGTAAACACCCCCGGCCAGTTTGAAGCGCAGCCATTCGGTCGCATTGTACTTGGCACCAAAGCGAGGTTCGAAAGAGGCTGTATTTTGCGAAGCATAAAACTGAGCGCGAATGCCTGGCTCCAGAATCAGGTTGCCGATGATTTGCTTGTATTTCAGGTAGCCGGAGATTTCAGTCGTAAAGTCCAGCTGGCTGAAAGTTAGTCCGCGGAAATTCTCGAAACTGAAGTCGGTATTGAAACCGTTGAACTCAAAGCCGTAGTTGATCTGGTTGGCACGCCCGAAATAAGCGAAGTTCAGCAGCACGTTGTAGGTGCTGATTTGGCTGGAGCGCGGCGCACCATCATTCTCACTAAGTGTAATG
>JAUMBM010000246.1:0-6077 GCA_032115735.1 Saprospiraceae bacterium | reverse complement strand
GGGTAAAAAAGCCTGCAGCCTTGAGGCCGCAGGCCTTTTTGCGGCCGAAAGCCGCGAGCTGCTTCGGGTAAAAAAAAGCCCGCACCCCCGGAAGGGGATGCGGGCTTTTTTTTACCCTAAACAAAAAACACTAGTTGAACACCCGCACATAATCGACGATCATGCGCTGCGGGAAAACCGTTGTATTGTCAGGAGCCCCGGGCCAGTTGCCGCCCACGGCCACATTGAAAATGAAAAAGAAAGGCTGGTTGAACGGCCAGGGTGCAGCCCCTACGTCCTGCGAACTGAGCGAGTAGAACGGCTGATCATTAAGCAGCCAGGTAATGGAATTTTCACGCCATACAATGGAAAATACGTGAAACTCCTCGCTGAACTTGCGGCCACCGCTCAGCGCGGTGGAGCCACCGCTCTCCTGATGCTGCGCAAAAGAAGCCCCAAAGTGCGCCGTACCGTGAATGCGACCCGGCTGGTGGCCCACCAGCTCCATGATATCTATTTCGCCGCAGGCGGGCCAGCCTATCTGGTTGATGTTGCGGCCCAGCATCCAGAGCGCCGGCCAGATGCCCTGCCCTTCCGGCAGCGCAGCGCGGATATCAATGCGCCCGTAGCGGAACTCGCGCCGCCCGCGGGTGATGATGCGTGAAGAGGTAAAATTGCGGCCTCCTACACTCTCCCGCCGCGCCTCGATCAGCAGGTGACCGTCGTGCAGGAAGGTATTCTGGGGCTGGTAAAACTGCAGTTCGTTGTTGCCCCAGCCATTATTACCCGTACCAATTTCGTGCTGCCAGCTCGTCTCATCGAGTTGGTCACCGGAAAACTCGTCCTGCCAGACCAGCGTCATACCGGGATAGCTGGTAGGTGATGTATAGCCCGTCTGCGGGATGTTGTAAGGATTTTCTTCCTCGTCATCATCATTGATAGTAACGCGCAGCCGGCTGGTGGGCATTTCGAGGTTGCGCGGATTGCTGAAAACGATGAAAAAATCTTCCGACTCTTCAATGTTACCATCTGCTATCAGCGTAATCTCCAGCATCACCTCCCGTCGGGTAGGTGAGAATAAGACCTTACCATCGTCGACAGCTACAAAATCAACGTCGGGCAGCGCACTACCGCCTTCCGTATGGTAGTCAACAACAGCATTGCTGAGGAGGAGACCTTCGAGCTTTAGCGGGATGGAAACTTTCCGGGTACCCCCATCGCCCTCTGTAAACGCCTGGTCGCTCGTTGCGAGCACCGGCGGCGGCAGCAGGCTGGCTTCGCCAGTGTTATCAGCAGGAACACAGGCCGTATGCGCCAGTAACAGGCCGCAAAAAAGGAATGTACTCATTGGCTTGAACAACATGATATGATCAATTAATTGGATACAAAAATCAACTGAAACCAACCGCCACCATTGAGGAAAGGCGTGCGGACAATCAGTTGCTGATCGGTCAGAGACACTATGTCGTAGATATTGGAAGCATCCCATACCCCCATGAAGGCGCCCGTGGGAAGCTCTATGCGCAACTCACCGTTTTCGCCCCCGCCGGGGATGAGGGTGTAGTTCCAGTTGGTCGGCGGATCGAAGGGTACCGGCACATAGCCGTTCCAGGGATCCACCGTCGTACCGTTGTTGGCATAGACAAAACGACTGTCCTTGAAGTAGAAACAAAAGCCGTCATCGTACTGAGCCGCCTGCAGTCCGTTGACAGGTGAGGTATACCACTCTGTAGAACCGGGTGTAGGGCCTACGGCTATGGCCGCTGCCACATTGCTGAACGTCCAGCAGCGGTAATCATCATCATCGCAGCCACCGGCCAGTTTTTCAATAATATCGCTACAACCCTGTACGGCATCGCTCGGGATGGTCAGTTGCTGGCTGGCCGAAGCCACGCCTGCACCGCCATTGGCGGCAGCGTGCAAAGTGATGGTATACTGCCCTGCGAGCCTAAAGAAAACCGTGTCGCTTACGTCCGACGAGCGCTCAGGAAATCCGCCCGGAAACGACCATACCCGGCTGAAGTAAGCAGCCGAATTATCGGTCACTACTACCCTGTTGGAGTCCCCTTCCACATAGCGCCAGCTAAAAGTCGGCGGCTCCGGCATAGCAGGCAGCACAACCTCCGGATCACTCACTGGTTCGCAAGCTGCCAGCAGCATGGCCAATGCTGCCGCTCCTATAGTCCACGTGATTTTTTTCATTGTCATTATTATTTAATAACCAGGATTTTGCGCAAGAACACCATTACTGGCGCGCACCTGCGAGTCAGGAATGGGGAAAAGGCGATGCACATCATCGCGATACCCCAGAGGCCCCAGTTGCTGCGCAGCGCGGCCGGTGCGCACCAGATCGAAGAAGCGATGCCCCTCCAGACCAAGCTCAAGCCGTCGCTCGCGATAGATTGCCTGCAGCAACGGCTGGCCCGACACATTGATATCAGGCAGCACATTGCTGTTGGTGCCGCGAGCGCGGGCACGAACAGTGTTGAGGCTGTTGCGGGCGGCAGCTTCCTGTCCGTTGTGCCAGGCGGCTTCCGCATGCATCAGCAGTACGTCAGCGTAGCGGATAACGCGATCGTTGCTGCCACCGTTGGGATTAGGATCCCCGAAGGAAGCTTCCTCGGCCTTGTTGTTAAAATACTTGCGAGCATAGTATCGGTGCGGATAACCCGTAGCGTCGAGCGTAAAAATACCGCGATCCCCCATGGGTTCCCCCTCGCGAAAGACCGTAAACTTCAGGCGTGGATCTTCAAAACCCTCCTCGAAGAAAGTGCTGACGAAGCTCTCCGTCGGAATGTTGAAACCAAAGCCCTCAAACTGCCCGCGGGCGCGCTGGAACACATTGGTGAAGGTCCCCTCATTGGCGTTGTTGTAACCCCAGTTGCCACCCGACTCCGTCATATACTGGATTTCAAAAACAGACTCGGGTCCGTTTTCGCCACCGCGGGTGAAGATTGCGCCATAGCTGTCCATGAGCCGGTATTCGTTGGAAGCAACGATCGTCTCCGCTACCGCCTGCGCCTGCGGCCATTTCTTTTGAAAAAGGCAAGCCTTGACGTAAAGCGCCTGCGCGGCGCCTTGGGTAACACGGCCAATATCCGACAGTTCATACGCACTCTTAGGCCACAAATCTTCCATAGCAATCTGCAGATCCGCCTCGATCAAGGCCCAGATTTCCTGCTCGCTGGCACGCGGGCGATTGTACTCGCTGGGTGCCAGCGGCTTGTCGACCAGCGGCACCCCTCCGAACATAGTGACGAGGTTGTAATAGAACCATGCACGAATAAACCGGGCTTCTGCCAGCACGCGGTCTTTCAGCCGCGCATCCATGCTGATGCCGGGCACTCTTTCGAGTACGACATTGGCCCGATAGATTCCCTCGTAGTTGGCCGTCCATTCCGACTCCAGCAAGACTGTATTCACCGGTCCCTGAAAAGATTCCAGCAGCAACAGATCGAAGACATCGTTGTCACCAGAGCCCCCCTTGACGGCGTCATCCGACATGATATCTCCCCAAAACCAGCGAAAGTGGCCTGCGGGCGTAAGTTCAAATTGCAGGGCAGCATAAGCTGCGTTGACAGCAGCAATTGCATCCTCTTCTGTGCGGTAAAAATTTTCTACCGTAAGCCCGATGATGGGATCCCGGTCCAGAAAATCTTTGGTGCAGCCCAGCTGCAGCAGCGTGAGCAGGATAAAGCCAATTATTTTTCGATTCATGATGAACATATTCATTTAAAGACTGACGTTGATACCAGCAATCCAGGTACGCGCCTGCGGGTAGAAACCCTTATCGATACCGATTTCCAGCGGACTGGCAAAGAAAGTGCCTATTTCGGGATCGAGCCCGCTATAGCGCGTGAAAGTCATCAGGTTGGACGCACCTGCATAAACGCGCATAGTGTGCAGCCGCAGCTTTTTACAGACTGATTTTGGCAGTGTATATCCAAGCTGCAGGTTTCTGATGCGCAGGTAAGATCCATCCTCCACAAAGCGGCTCGACACGCGCGCGTTCTGGTTGGGATCATTGAGACTAACCCGGGGCTCCGTATTGGACGTACCCGGCCCCGTCCAGCGGTTGAGCACACTGGCCGGCCGGTTTACGTAGGTAAAATCGTAGCGGGTAGTCGCATTGTAAATTTCATTGCCGTGTACTCCCTGCAGGAAGATGTTCAGGTCAAAACCCTTCCAGCCCAGATCGATGGTGAGGCCATAGGTGATATCCGGCACCGGATTGCCCAGCCAGGTCTGGTCGAGTTCGTTGATGATATTGTCACCATTGAGATCCCGGAAACGAATGTCCCCGGCCCGGGTTTGTTCGCTCTGAAAGGCATGCGCCGCCACTTCTTCAGCCGACTGGAAGATGCCGTCTGTGACGAAGCCATAAAAAGAAGCGATCGGAAAGCCAACTTCCGTACGAGCGACGAAAGCATTGGCAGACTGCACACGACCCGTGAAAATAGGCTTGCCTCCTTCTCCCAGGCTAAGTACTTCCGTCTGCACAAAAGCCAGGTTGCCACCGATACTATATGTAAACGCTTTATCTAGCTGCCGATAGTTGGCCGACAGCTCGAAACCCCGATTGTCCATGCTGCCGATGTTGCGCACAGGTGGCGCTGATCCGACGATGAGCGGTATGGGTGCAGCATACAGCATGTCCGTAGTACGCTTGTTGTAAAAATCCGCCACGACGAAAATCCTGCCGTCCAGAAGCTCTGCATCAAAGCCCAGGTTGGTCTGCGTGTTGGTTTCCCAGCGGATATCGGGGTTGGCCGGAGAAAGGGGCGTAGAGCCATTGGTGATGACTTCAGAAGACCCGAAAGTATAATTTTGCCCGGTATTGACAACAGTCGTAAAGCTGTAATTGCCGATGCGGTCATTGCCGTTCTGCCCCCAGCTAGCCCTGATTTTCATGGCGCTGATAAACTCAAAGGGCCAAAAATCCTCATAACCGATATTCCATCCGGCAGAAACTGAAGGGAAGTAGCCCCAGCGATTGTTGGCACCAAAGCGGGAAGAACCGTCGGCCCGCAAGGTTGCTGTCAGGAGATACTTATCAGCTCTTGTGTAGTTGACACGACCAAACCAGGAAGCGAGGGAACTTTCGCCAGCGCCTGCATAAGCCGACTGTGAAGTGATGGGGTCTATCGTATTGGAAATATATGCATCATCGGGATCATTGGAAGGCAGGTTGGTATTGGCGCCTCCGCTGAAATCAAAACGATTGTAGAGCGCTGTAGACCCTGCCGTGATGCTCAGTTCGTTGGGACCTGACAACTCAGGTGTATACGTCATGATATTTTCCCACTGCCAGTTGCGCCAGGTATTGTTTTCCCGACTGACGGCATTGACGAGATTGCGCTCCCCGGCAGGTGCATCGCCCAGGAGAGGATCCAGACTCAGATCAAAGCGAGGGCGGAAAATGTCCCGCACAGCAAAGGTAGCATCCACAGAAAAGGCAGAGCGGAAGGTCAGGCCTTTCGCCAGGTTCAACTCAGCGAACGCATTGCCGACCATCCGCTGGCTGGTCCAGCGATCATAGGTTTGCTCTATGGCATTGACCGGATTGGAGATATCGGTATCGCTGTAGATAGAATAGGCATAGGTACCATCTGCCTTGCGCACAGGCGTGACGGGATCCATGTTGAGCGCCCGCACGATGGGCGTCGTAAACTCATTATTTTCCGGCAAAAAATTGCGCTGCAGGTAAGTGAAGGTAAGGCTGCTGCCCGTCTTCAGCCAGGACTTGATCTGCTGGTGTGCATTGAGGCGGGCAGTATAGCGCTCAAAGCCCGACTTTTCGCCCCCCACGATGCCCTGCTGGTTGAGATAAGAACCTGTGATCATGAGGGCTGAGCGGTCAGTGGCATTGGAGATCGACAACTGGTGATTGGTCATAGGCGCATTGACAAAGATAGCCTCCAGCCAGTTGGTGCCTTCCCCCAGCATGTCCGGCTGCGAAAGCTCCTGCCTCGGCAACTGGCCGGCATTGACATGCGATTCATTGCTGATGATGGCATATTCGCGGGCCGACAGTAGCCGGGGCAGCCTCCACACCTGCTGAAAACCTGTGCTGGCTTCGTAGGTGATGCGGCCGTTGT
>JAUMBM010000245.1:0-3546 GCA_032115735.1 Saprospiraceae bacterium | reverse complement strand
GCAGTGTGGTATCATTTTTCATGGTCATACTGCCGAGCATAGAGAAAAGCATCATGGGATTGTCCATGTTTTCGGTATCGATTTCGAATGTGACGGTAGAAGACGCATTGAAAGCGCGTTTTACACTTTCGGACAGGAAGAAATCGGAAGCGGGGATCATGTGGATGGTACCGAACAGATAGCTGGGCTGGCGGAGATTATTACCGCTGATCTCCCACAGCAGGCTATTCTCGGCCGCTGTGGGTGCAAAATTTGGCTGAGCCCAGAGAGAAAATACTAACAGGGAAAAAAGCAGGGTTAGTCCTGAAGATTTAGGAAGTTTCATAGCTGAAAATTTATCGGTTAGCATAAGCACTAGACGGAAACAAAAATAAGCAAGATGTTAACAATAAACACCCAAGGTCCTGAAAAGATAAATACGCCCAATATAAACGCAGGAATTTGCAAAAAAAGTCTCAGCAGAAAAGTCGGGAGCCGGACGCTTAGGGCAGCAATTTTATATCTTCGCTGCAAATATGCAGGTTATGGACGAAAAGAGCAAAGGCATACTGGCCACGATAGTGGCGGCTCTGTTGTGGAGTACGGGAGGGCTTTTCATCAAGCTACTGCCACAAGACGCTATGACCATCCTATTTTACCGTTCGGTCTATGCCGCTATCCTTTTTGGCCTGGTATACCGGCGGGAACTTCTGCACATGAACCGGCAGATGTGGCTCAACAGCCTTTTTTATGCAGGCCTGCTGATCACCTTCGTTGTCTCGACCAAGCTCACGACGGCCGCCAACGCCATTTTTTTACAATACACGGGCACCGCTTACATACTGCTGCTGGAGCCCTGGCTGCTGAAGACTGAGCGCAAGCTCATTGATATAGTGACGACCATTGCCTGCTTTGCGGGCATGGGTTTATTTTTTCTCGATGACTTTGACGCCAGCGGCGGCATGGGCATGGCGCTGGCAGCCATATCGGGGCTGTTGCTGGCAGCCCTTTTTCTGGGCCAACGGCTCAACGCCCCGCGCTACCATGTAGCCAGCATCTTTTGGGGCAACCTGTGGGTGATGCTGGCGGGGCTGCCCTTTTGGTGGGCTTCGCCCGCAGCTACAGGCGAAGAGCACCTGATGCTGGGCTTTCTGGGCTTTGTGCAGATAGGCATGGGCTATCTGTTATTTACCTATGGTCTGCAGCGCATTCTGGCCGTAGAGAGCGTGCTGATCAGCATGCTGGAGCCCGTGCTCAACCCGGTCTGGGTCATCATAGGCTATGGAGAATGGCCTGCCCCCATGGCCATTGTGGGCGGTCTGGTGGTACTCATTGCGCTGGCGGCTCGTATCCTCTTGCTGGAGTACCAGCGGCGGCAGGAAAAAAGCCAACTGGCAGAAAACAGCTGATGGCATTTGTAAAAAACGCTTATCTTTAACCGTAATAAAAACCACCTGATCATGCCGTTAAAAATCCCGCACCTCCCTGCGGTGCAAGATATTACGAGTCGGTTGATCAAGCGCAGTATTGTGCTGGTGCAAAAAATAGACCAGCCCCGGCTGTCGGCTGCTGCGCAGCAGCGACAGGTACTCAGGTCGCTGCTGCGCAGGTCGGCAGCTACGGCCATCGGCAAGCACTACCAGTTTGGGCAGCTGCAAAAGAACAAGCAGCTGTTTGCAGCCTACCAGCAGCAACTGCCGATACACGATTACGATTCGATCTTTAACCAGTGGTGGCACCGCTCGCTGGAAGGCGAAGCGGACGTATGCTGGCCGGGCAGTGTCAGATACTTTGCACTAAGCTCGGGCACTGCGGGCGCTGCCAGCAAATATATTCCTGTAACTTTTGCCATGACCCGCGCGATGCGGCATGCGGCGCTGCGCATGTTTGCCTGCCTGCCTAAATACAACCTGCCGGACAGTTTTTTTGGCAAAGACTGGCTGATGATCGGCGGCAGTGCCAGCCTGCAAAAGTTGCCGACAGGTGCCTATGCAGGCGACCTTAGCGGCATCAACGCCGGCCGGCCGCCGGTATGGGTGAGACGATATTACAAGCCGGGCATAGCTGTTGCACGGCTGCCCAACTGGGATCAGCGGGTAAAGGCCATTGTCCAGCAGGCTCCTAAATGGGATGTTGCTGCCATGATGGGCATTCCCTCCTGGGTGCAGCTTACGCTGGAACACATTATTGCCCACCACAAGCTCGATAACATCCACGAGCTGTGGCCCAACCTGCAGGTTTTTGCTACCGGGGGGGTAGCTTTTGAGCCCTATCGCAAAAGCTTTGAGCAGCTGCTGCGCGAGCCGCTGCACTACATGGATTCTTACCTCGCCTCTGAAGGCTTCGTCGCCTTTCAGTCGCGGCCCGATACCCCTGCCATGAAGATGGTGCTCGATAACGGTATTTTTTACGAGTTCGTACCCTTCAACGACGATAATTTTGATGATGAGGGCATGCCTAAGCCGGGCGCTCAGGCGCTCACCATTGAAGATGTAGAAAGCGGGGTTGACTATGCCCTGCTGCTGAGCAGTTGCGCCGGCGCCTGGCGCTACCTGATTGGTGATACTGTGCGCTTTACCGATGTCGCCAGGCAGGAAATTATCATCAGCGGACGCACCAAACACTTTTTGAGTGTGTGCGGTGAGCACCTGAGTGTTGACAATATGAACAAAGCCATTATGCAGGTCGAGCAGCGGCTCAATCTGGCTATATCGGAATTTACGGTCGGTGGCATTAAAGCCGGCGGGCATTTTGGGCATCACTGGTATGTTGGCTGCCAGCAGCCTCCTGCCGACAGCCGGCTTTTCCTGCAGCTGCTGGATCAGGCACTGATGGATGTCAATGACGATTACAAAGCTGAGCGTTCGGCCATGCTCGACGCTCCCAAGGTGACATTTTTACCTGTGCAAGTCTTCAACGACTGGCAGCGGGAGCGGGGGCGCCTCAACGGGCAGAGCAAGATTCCGCGGGTGATGAAGGGCAGCCAGCTGGCTGGCTGGCAGCATTTTTTGGAGGAAAAAAATATATGACTTTTTCGCTGGCAGCGCCAGCGGGCCATGAAACATAAAAAGCAAAACGTATGCGCAATTTTTGGCGGATAGCGGCGGCCATGCTGCTGGCCTTTTCGGCATCACTGGCCAACAAGCTCGGGGCTCAGCAGGTGTCCCCCTACCAAAAGCGGGTGTTTGTCAGCGCAGGCGACACCCTGCCCTACCGCATCCTGTACCCTGCCGACTACCCCAAAGGAGGCCCCTATCCGCTCGTATTATTTTTACACGGCGCCGGAGAGCGAGGCAACGACAACGAAGCACAGCTGACCCATGGTGCCCGCTTATTTGCCGACACGGCGGTCAGACGTCAATTTCCGGCCATCGTCGTGTTCCCGCAATGTGCTACTGACGACTACTGGGCGCGCATTGAATCGAAGCAGGTCGACGGCGAGCGGCAGCTCAGCTTCCCTTTTCATGAGGAACCCGGCCCCTCGCTGGGCATGGTCATGCAGCTGCTGGACAAGCTACTGGCTGATGAGCCCATCGACAGCGGCCGCCTCTACCTTGGCGGCCTCTC
>JAUMBM010000244.1:0-1716 GCA_032115735.1 Saprospiraceae bacterium | reverse complement strand
CCAAAAGCAGTCCAAGGTAAAACATTTCAGCCGCACCACCCAAGGGTGATGCGGCTGAAATGTTTTACCAAGATGTGAATGAACCGAAAAGAGCAGCGCTTAGCGCGTAAGCAGGAAGGGAATCTGCTGTCCCAGGGCAGTCAGCAAGGCGCGATCTTCCGAACTCAATTCCTTGCTTTCCAGTTCTTTGAGGGCTGCTGCAGACAGCGATGCATCGCTCAGCGAGGCAGGAAGCTGTGCAACTTCAAGGGTACTTGACACTACATCCCGCACGGTATATATACGGCGCTTCCAATAAGAGGAATGGTTGAGATTCTGCACGATCACGCCGCCGCTGGAGGAGGCGTGAATCATCACTACACCTTCATCGCTGTTGGAAACCACCATAGACACGTGAGACACACTGCTGCGGGACGAACGACGGAAGGCGATCAGGTCACCCGGGCGCGCTTCGCTGAGTTTCACCTGCCGGCCTACCTGGCTTTGTGCGCGGGAGGAGTGGTCGAGCCGTATGTTGAAGTGACGCATGACGTAGGAAGTGAAGCCGGAGCAGTCAAAACCATTGCCGGGGTTGACACCACCGTAGCGGTAGCGGACACCCACATATTGACGGGCCTTTTCGACCAGCATTTTGCGCAGGGCAGTTTCTTTTTCCGCCAACTCGCTGGCAGCATTGCTTACGAGGGTGCTGTCTGAGCCGCCACCATTGGCGGTGACGGAAAGCGGAAACAAAACGGAGAGGACAAGCACTGCAAAAAACATCCGAGAAACGAAGCAGCGCTTACTGCATACATCTGATAACATAATACTTCTTTTCACTAGTTCTTAAAAATCGGCTATCTCGGGTACACGCTGGCAGACTTTAGCCTGATAGATCCGGACGTGTTCCGCTGATAGACGCGGGCTAACGCCCCACAACAGACAACAGCTGCATTTTTTTAAGATACGTAGTTCATGGCAATACAAAGCAAAGATAATGCCAAGTTTTCACTTGGCATAATTATTTGCCGTTTTCTGTGGAAAAATATTTGTTTTTACTTGGTTGTCAGTGGTTTTTGAGAATGATAAGGGGCTTGTTCAATAAGTTGACGTCTGGCTGACGCAGGTAGGGGCAGGAAAGTGTACCTTTATGCACTCATGTTGAACGCATACGTAATACAAACCAAGCAAACAGCCTATTCATGAAATTGGTCAATCGCATTCCACGCGAGCGCTCGGCAGCGCTGTTTGAAGAAGCCAAGCAATATTTTCCGGGCGGGGTCAATTCGCCCGTCCGCGCTTTCAAATCGGTCAGCGGTCCGCCGCTGTTTATCCGGGAGGGCGATGGTTGTCGCATCACCGACGAGGACGACAACACCCTCATCGACTTCTGCTGCTCCTGGGGGCCGCTCATCCATGGCCACAACAATGCCCACATCCGCGAGCGGGTGGTAGCAGCGGTGGCCAAGGGTACGAGCTACGGAGCGCCCACGCGCCTGGGCACGGAGCTGGGCAAGCTGATCATCGAAAACCATCCCTACCTCGAGATGCTGCGTTTTGTGAGCTCGGGTACGGAGGCGGTCATGTCGGCCATACGCCTCGCCAGAGGTGTCACCGGCCGCAGCAAAATCATCAAATTTGAAGGCTGTTATCACGGCCATGTCGACAGTCTGCTGGTGCAGGCAGGCTCAGGCCTGGCCACTTTCGGCACCAGCAGTTCGGCCGGGGTGCCCGAGT
>JAUMBM010000243.1:0-4662 GCA_032115735.1 Saprospiraceae bacterium | reverse complement strand
TGCACCATGCCGAAGGGTGCAACAGCTCCCGGAAAGGTGTGCCCCATTCGGCGGGTACCAATAAATACGTTGACCTTGGATGCGTAGTCGCTGATGTTGCCGGCTTGTGCCGACAAGTTTGTACCTACCCATGTCAACAGACTGAGTGAGTACAAGAAGAACCACATTCTCTTCATAGTTGCGTGTATTGGATGTGTAATTGCTGTGTTTGCAAAATAAATATTTTTTGCCAATATGTCCATGTGCAGCTTATCCGGGCTTAGCCGGCCATGTCCAAAAAGGCTCTTCTTTTGCGGTTTTTCAGCTTTTGTACCGGCCGGCATCGGCCACATTTTTTCAAAAAAAGCGAAAACATACAGGAATTTTTGCCGCGGGCAAAAATTGCCCAATCCGCGCTACGTAAAACCATAATCACAGCAACAGAGACAAAACTCAAAAAAATTCTACCTTTGCAGTGTTTTTTACATTAAATTATCAAAAATATGGCGCATAATTTACTTGCCGGCAAAAGAGGCGTAATCTTCGGGGCTCTCGACGATAAATCCATCGCCTGGAAAGTAGCCGAACGCTGCGTGGAAGAAGGCGCTGCCATCACGCTTACCAACGCTCCCGTAGCTATGCGTTTCGGCCAGATCAACGAGCTGGCCGATCGCCTCAACGCGCAGGTCATCCCTGCCGATGCTACCAGCCTCGATGATCTCGAGAATCTTTTCAACCAGTCGCAGGAAATATTGGGCGGAAAGCTCGACTTCGTACTGCACTCCATCGGCATGTCTATCAATATGCGCAAGGGTCGCCCCTACACCGACCTCAACTACGAGTGGATGCAGAAAACGCTGGATGTGTCAGCTATCTCCTTCCACAAAGTCATGCAGACCCTGTGGAAGACGGACGCCATGAATGACTGGGGCTCTGTCATGGGGCTCACCTACATCGCGGCACAACGCGTCTTCCCCGATTACAATGAAATGGCCGAGAGCAAGGCACTGCTTGAAAGCATCGCGCGTAGCTTTGGCTATCATTTCGGTACGCGCAACAAGGTGCGCGTCAATACCATCAGTCAGTCGCCAACAATCACCACCGCCGGCTCAGGTGTCAAGGGCTTTGACGAATTTTTCGGCTATGCCGACAAAATGTCGCCGCTGGGCAACGCACCTGCCGACGCATGCGCCGACTACTGCGTGGTGTTCTTCAGCGACCTGAGCCGCTATGTGACCATGCAAAATCTCTACCACGATGGTGGCTTCAGCAATATGGGCATGAACCCGGCAGTGCTGGGCATGTAATCGCCGGGCAGATTTTTATAAAAAATGTTGGCAATGGCTGCATTTTCCGGCAACTGCCGGAAAATGCAGCCATTTTTTTTACAAATGCAGCAGGCGTGTGGCATAGGCCTCCGGCAATGCCTGGCCGCTAAGGCGCGTGTGGGCGGGTAAAAATTGCCAGGGCGTAGCTTGCTGTGTCCAGTCGAAAGTATCTTTCTCTAAAAATCGCTTGCGGTAAGCCGCCGGTGTGCAGTTCCTGTATTTTTTAAAAAGGCGGTTGAAATTGGCTATGTTGTTGAAGCCCGAACGAAGGCTCACCTGCGCAATGGTGTCGTCTGTGTCCAGCAGCAACTTACAGGCATGGCCAATGCGAAGGTCAATCAGAAACTGACTGAAACTGCGGAAGGCGTACTTCTGGAAGAAATGGCTGAAAGCGGATTCGCTCATGTGTACCAGTGCTGCTACATCACTCATTTTAAAATCAGTCTGGGTATAGTGTCGCAGCACGTAAGCGTAGGCCAGCTGAATACGGTTGGTCTCCGTCCGCAGTGCCGCCGGTGAAAATCCTTCGCTGGCCAAAAAACGCGCCTGTTGCGCGTTGGCCAGCAAATCGAGTAGTTTGAAAAATTCAATGATGTTCTCAAATCCTTTATCCTGGGTGAGGCTGATCATGATGTCCATGGCGGCAGCACAGGTTTGTTCATCAAATTTGATGCCGCGGCTGGCTTGCTGCAGAAGCTTCCGGATCTTAATGAAACGCTCCTTTTGGAACAATTGCCCACCAAACAGGTCCATTGCAAACTGGATCGTTATCACACGGTAAGGCTTGCCACTTTCCTGTAACTGCTGGTCGCCGTCCCATTTGTGGTAGAGGTAAGGGCCCAGTAGCACCAGATCACAGTCGGTGTAGCGCTCCGTGGAATCCCCGACAATACGGGTACCCGATATGCCAATGACCAGATTTAGCTCGTACTCGGCATGGTTGTGGATGGGGTAGTCGAAGCCGTTACTCACAGAGTCCAGAACGACCAGTACATCCTGTGGCTTCAGGGGCGTAATCTCTCTGTAAATGTTCATGTTTGTTTGTTTAGTTTCTTCGGGCTAGTGAGAGCGCTGCAGTTTGACAGCTGGCCGACAAAGTTGGTCAGATCGCTTCACCCACCCGATCATTGGCTTACATCAGTCTTCACAAAAGTATCATTTTTTTACATAATTGTATCATTGGGCAATAATTGTTGTGCATATTTTTGTAAGTATAGTATAAAATACTGCAGATATGCACAAGCATACACAAAGAAAAGGTGTCAGCGGGGTAGAGGATAAAGGGATTTTGCTTAGGCGTCTACTGGCGCTGAGCCTGCTGGGTTGTTGGTGGCTGCTGGCCAGTAGCACGCCACTGCTCGCACAGACGTTTCGACTGAGTGGGTTGGTTGTTTCAGCTGCCGATAAGCAACCGCTGATTGGAGCGACCTTATTGGAAAAAGGTACTGATAAAGGCACCATAACGGACGGTGATGGCCGTTACAGCCTGGAATTGTCGGGGCCGCGGGCAATTCTTATAGTGAGCTACATCGGTTTTGAGACCAAGGAGGTGGCTGTCGAGGGGCAACCGGTCATCAACATTGAGCTGCCGGTTGCGTCAACGCTGATACAAGAGGTAATTATTACGGGCTACAAACGGGAAACTCGTGCGGACGTATCTTCGGCCATCAGCTCCATCAAAGCAAAAGAAATAGAGAAGCTGGTCGTCACAGGCATTGATCAGGCGCTGCAGGGGCAGGCACCGGGGGTATCAGTGACGCAGGTGACCGGCTCGCCCGGGGATGATATAGCGGTGCGCATCCGCGGTGTCGGTACTTTGGGCAACAACAACCCATTGTATGTCATCGACGGGGTACCGACGACCGGGGGGCTGAATATGTTTTCCCTGACCGACATAGAGTCGATAGAGGTACTAAAGGATGCTGCCGCTGCTGCCATCTATGGCTCCCGGGCGGCCAACGGGGTAGTACTGATCAGTACCAAGCGGGGAAAGGCGGGGACACCGATATTTAGCTATGAGAACTATCTGGGCGTACAGCAGCCTGTCAACCTGCCGGAGCTGCTCAACGCGGAGGAGTACCTGAGCTTGCGCAACGAGGCCATTGCCAATGCCAACCAGCTTCGCAATCCCGCCAACCAATTGCCTTCCTACGATCCGGCTATACTGGATACGCTGCCGGACAACGACTGGTTGGATTTGCTTTTCAACCCGGCACTCATGCAGCGGCATGCGCTCTCTGCCAGAGGTGGAAGCGACAATAGCAGCTACTACCTCTCGGGTGAATACCTGAGCCAGGATGGTATTTTCAAAGGCCAGGGATTTGACAAATACCAGCTGCGCTTCAACGGCGATATTGGCAAGGGGCGCTTCCGGCTGGGCAATAATATTGTTTTTTCACATACAGACCGCAAGGTCATCAATGCTTCAGGTGATGGATTCGGGCCGGGCAACGAGTTGAGCGGCATCCGGTATGCGCTTATCGCGTCGCCCGTTTTTCCTGTCCGCTATGCCGATGGCAGCTATGTCAACGTGAGTGCCGAGCTGGGCGATCCGGTACTCTATGGAGACGGCAACGCCAATCCGCTGGTATTTGTCGAAAACACGGACTGGACCATCAAGCGCTATCGCCTCTTCGGCAATGTATTTGCTGAGCTCGAACTGCTGGAGGGCGTAAAATTGCGTACTACGCTGGGTGGTGACCTGCAGTTTGACCGGGAGAAGTTGTTCAAAAAACAACTTTCTCCGGCCATCTATGCGCCTACGTCGCTCAACGAGGGGCGCGTATTCAACCAGACGATGATCTGGAACAATACCCTGGATGTGCAGCGCACACTACCCGGGGGGCACAGGATTTCCGCCCTGGCGGGTATGGAGGCCATACAGAATCACACGGATTATCTGGGAGCTTCCGCCAATAATTTCCGGCGCACAGATCCACTGTTTAGGTACATCAGCGCAAGCATTCCCGAGGAGATCAACAACCTGGGCAATTCGGGTATAGCAACAGAGTGGGCTTTGTTGTCGTGGTTCGGGCAGTTCAGCTATTCCTACAAAAGTCGCTACGTTGTCGGAGCGGCTGTTCGGCGCGACGGGTCATCGCGCTTCGGTAAAGACAACCGCTGGGGTACTTTCCCCTCGTTTTCAATGGCGTGGAATGTATCCAACGAGCCTTTCTTCGAGGATGTGCGCTTTGTGTCATCGCTCAAAATCAGGGGTAGCTGGGGGCGGCTTGGCAATCAGGAAATTGGTGTCTACCCCTACAGTTCATTGGTCAATGCGGGAGAATTTGTCTATGTATTTGGCGAGCAGATTGTCAATGGCGCCAGCATACAGGAAGTGGGCAACAGCAGCGTG
>JAUMBM010000242.1:0-4074 GCA_032115735.1 Saprospiraceae bacterium | reverse complement strand
AGTCAGATCCTTCACCACCGCTTTCCAGGCTGTAAGGCGTGCGGTGCACGCGCCAGGTGGCAGCAAACAGGACGCGCGGATTGTTGGGGTCCATGACGAGATCGATGGCGCCTGCATCGGCGTTGGCGAAAAGGATTCGTTCCCAGTGCTGTCCGCCATCTTTGCTGCGGTATACGCCCCGCTCTTCACTACTTTTAAACAGGTCACCGAGTACGGCTGCATAGACTAGGTTGGGATCGCGGGGATGTATGCGCACCCGGGGAATGTGCCGGCTATTGGTCAGTCCGACGGACTGCCAGTTTTTGCCGCCATCTTCCGAGCGAAACATGCCGTAGCCATAGGAGACATTGCCGCGGACGGTTTTTTCACCGCCCCCTACATATATTACATTGGGATCGGAGGTACTGACGGCGATCGACCCGATGGATCCGCCGAAGTGGCCGTCGGATATATTATCCCACGTCTGGCCACCATCGGTTGTACGCCATACACCGCCACCGGTAGCACCAAAATAGTACAGGTTGGGCTTGTCCGGGACGCCTGTGACAGCGGTGGAGCGCCCCCCGCGGAAGGGACCTATACTTCGCCATTGCAAACTGTTGTAGAGCTGCTCGCTGTAGGTTACGGCAGGCGGAGCCACAGGCGCTGCCGGGCCGCGCTGGCGCCGCGTCTGCCCAAAGCCCGGGAGCAGCAGCCCGATGCCCAGCACAAGCAGCATAAATCGAAGGGTAGCTGATTTCATCATAATGCTCTATGGTAAAATTGTGTGATCAGTCGATGGAGACGGGTAAGGTAACTGCTACCAATCCGTAAATGCCTGATTGAAGATGTCTTCAGAGATCTGTTCTGTTATTCGCTGTATGGCAGTAGACTGTATGGAGGCGAGATCCTGGTTGGCACCGAAATCGAAGAAAAACGAGAAATTCTTTTTCCAGTTTTTACCCTGCTCGCGGTGGTTGGTAAACTCAATAGAGGTAAGGATGGTGAGGCGGTTGATTGCACTGCCGGTGCCCGCTGTCGGGGCCTCCGCAGACACCCGGAAGTCAACGATGGTACCTGTAAACTCGACATCAGGATCTGTATCAGCAAAACGCAGCCGGCTTTCGTTTTGAATCTTTTGCTTGAGCGTCTCGCTCATGTCCTGTGAAAGGGTAGGCGGCGCGTTGACGGCATTGTTGGTGAGCTGCCCCACATAATATGTCTGCACCTCCGGAGAAATACTGATGCCGCTGAGCGTATAACAGGCAGATACGCTCAGGATGCAACACAACACCAGTGCCTGCAGGATGATTTTTTGCATAAGCCCCTCGCTGAGTGGGCAGGCTATGCGTGCCCAAGGGCCGCACAGCCTGCCCGAATGAATCTACTTGAATGTTATTTCCCCGTCAAAATTGGCTTTCCCGTCCAATACATCCAGCAGTTTGTGGGTGACGGTTACCGTCGACTGCTCAATGTCGGCTGCTGCCATGGTTGTTTTGCGTACTTTACCGGGCAGGTGGTACACTGATTTGATGGTGGCCTCAGCCATCATCATTTTGGCCATTTCAAGACTTTCATCATCCATATCGGCCAGCATATTTTCTACCGAAGAAGTCCGGCTGAATTTTTTGCGCTGCAGACTAAACATGCTGCGCACGGGCGATAAGCCTGCTCCGCCCAGATTGACACCCTCTTCTGTTAGCGTCTGATAGAGCTGATTGATTTCGTCCAGCTCACTCAGGCTTTTGAAGGGGAAAGAGATGAGAATTTTGCCGGTCTTGCGACTTTGGCTCATGTCCATTTTCATGGTGAGCTGCTCCAGCAATTGCCGCTGGCGGCTGCTCAGCGAAGCAGGCAGATCCTCAAGACTGGCAAAATTGACGACGGAGTCTATTTCGAGTTCTTCTGCACCCATCTGTTCTGCAATACTTTGGGCCATGATCCCCCCCATGAAATCATCCTGCATTACCTGGCTGAGATCCATGGTATACTCATATTTGCCGGATCCGTCTGCGTTGACCCAGACTTCCTCGACAAGCTCAAAGCAGCTTGTTAGTGTAAGGCTCAGGATAGCAACAATGAACAACAAATGTTTTTTCATAGTTCAGTTTTTTTGGATTTGAACGGAAAAGTAAGGCTATTATTCTTTATTGCCATCTTCTGGCCGTTGTTTTTTTTAAAATGGTGCTGAGATGCATTCAGCGGAGCATTGTGCCGCTGATTGGGGGCCTATCTTGTAAGAAGCGAGGCAAAAGGGGGGAAAAATGTAAAATCTATGCTACTTTTGTGGCGTAAAACCAGAATCTGTAAGTCATGAAGGCATATATTTTCCCTGGTCAGGGGGCGCAGTTTCCAGGCATGGGTAAGGAACAGTACGAAGCGGATGCTGCTGTACGTGAACTTTTTGAGCAGGCGAACGAAATCCTTGGGTATCGCTTGTCCGATGTGATGTTTCACGGTAGCGAGGAGGAGCTCAAGCAGACGCGCATCACTCAGCCGGCCATTTTTGTGTACTCGCTTGCACGCGTGCAGATGGCGGGCGAAAATTTCCGGCCGGCAGCGGTTGCCGGCCATAGCCTGGGCGAATTTACCGCCCTGGTGGCTGCAGGGGCACTTACTTTTGCCGATGGTCTGCGCCTGGTGCGTCAGCGTGCAGAAGCCATGCAACGTGCCTGTGAGCTTACTGAGAGTACGATGGCCGCAGTATTGGGTCTCGATGACGCCAATATTGAGGCGGTTTGTGCAGGAATTGATACAGAGGTGGTCGTTCCTGCCAATTACAACAGCCCCGGCCAGTTGGTCATCTCCGGCAGTAAGGCAGGGATACAACTGGCCATCGAGCGCTTGCAGGCAGCAGGTGCTAAGCGAGTAGTGGAGTTGGCCGTAGGCGGCGCTTTTCACTCGCCTCTCATGCAGCCTGCACAGGACGAACTGCAGCAGGCTATTGAGGCAACGCCTTTCCGGGTGCCCAACTGTCCTGTCTACCAGAATGTAGATGCGCTGCCGCATTCCGATCCGGCGACCATCCAACTCAACCTTATCCGCCAGCTGACGGCGCCGGTCCGCTGGACACAGACCATCGAGCAGATGGCAGCTGATGGCTATACCGAATTCATCGAAGCGGGTGGCAAAGTACTGCAGGGGCTGGTCAAAAAGATCAATCGCAGCTTGTCGGTCGCTGAGCTGTAAAGGGCTTCGTCTGTCGTGCTTGGCGCGTGTTCGGGGTTTTTTGCCGCAGGCAAGATTTAGGGTGTTTTGGCGTTATTGAAACGTGCAGCCTGTGCTGCGCGACAGAAAGAAAGGTGCAATTCCGTGAAAGATGAATCCTTGTGTGCACAGTGAAAAATCCCCAACACGTTCTAAAGGCAAAAAAACATGCTAAACCAAGGTATGATGAACACTAAGGAGCAAATAGCAAAGGGTAAGCTGCTTATAGCGGAGCCTTTCATGATTGACCCCAATTTCAAACGTTCGGCTATCCTGCTTTGCGAACACGACGGAGAGGGTACGCTGGGCTATATCCTCAATAAAAAATTACACTCCCGGGTCGATGAGCTGGTTGATGATTTCCCGGAGTTTGCTTCGCAGGTGTACTTTGGAGGCCCCGTGCAGACAGATACCCTGCATTTCATCCACCGTGCCGGGGAGTTGCTCGAGGGAAGCTCACCCATCATGCCGGGGTTGTGGCTGGGGGGGGATTTTGAGCAACTCAAATTTCTGATTAATACCCAGGTGATTCAGCCCAACGATATACGCTTCTTTCTGGGCTATGCAGGTTGGACAGGCGGACAGCTTGCCGAGGAGATGGATTATGGGTCGTGGATTACAGCTGATATGGATATCAACTATCTTTTCAAAATTTCTGCTGATACACTTTGGCGGGTGGCTATGTTGCACAAGGGAAATGCCTTTGCCGTCATGTCTCAGCTTCCGGAGGAATTGTTGTGGAACTAGCAGGGCCGCTGCTGCCTTTCGTAGAAAAGTGTGCGCTGCCGCCTTTTGCGAAAACAGCAGGTAAAATGCAGTTTCTCCATCCTCACAATCCGTTCGCTACAGTTAATTTTTACAGCAATCGATTGCTGCATTTGCATAACC
>JAUMBM010000241.1:0-2755 GCA_032115735.1 Saprospiraceae bacterium | reverse complement strand
ACAACCAACGCAGGCCATATCGTCGAGGTTCATCACCAGCGCATCCTGGGCGATGCCCTCCCAGACGGACAAATCACCGGTCTCCCGCCAGTAGAGGTAGGCCAGACTGGTCTTGGTGCCGGCCGTATCAGCATGCATCAGGTTGCACCAGTCGGGGTCACCGGCGGCAAAGTCGGGAAGTATCTTGCAAAAAGCATTGGGAAACAATCCTTTGTCCATGCCTTGTATGGCGGCATGCACTTCGTCTTTGGTGGCCGATACGCCGCGTTGCTCGTATCTTGAGGGATTGGTCATGGAAGTCCGAACGTTTACGCAAAGGTACGATCTTTGCCGATAAAGGCAACTTTAACACAAATAAGTAGGCATCTTTGGGAGCAAATGATATATTTGCACTGGCCAAGGGCGTCGCATTTGTGCCAATCGGGCTATTCGCGCTCTAAAAAAGATGTGAATAACAGGGGGTTGGAGCCTGTTCGAGGTTTTCTGCCGGTGAGCATAGGAACGTGTTTTATGGCGAGTTTTCATGGTTCTCAGAGAGCACTGTCAGCGCTACCTGAGAAAAAAATATGAAAACTTGCCATGAAGTGCCGTTTATAGTTCGCGGAGAAAATCAAAAACATGCGCTCAACAAGTCCCGGGGGTTAAACAAAAAGAAAAACGAGTGAACTATCACGAACCGCCACACGATAACAATTCCCGTACGGCTGTGCGTCTCGCTGCGGTCATCGCTATGGGAATAGTAACGCTTGCCACGGCTTCGGCACTGATTGTAGGTCAGCCTTCGTCTCCTCATAAGTATATGTCTTCGGCGGCAGCCGGCGGACTTGTTTTCTCTGCATTTCCTATTACGGAGCCTACGGTAGCGTGGGGTCTGGTGACCGACACCTTCCGGGTAGTCGAGTATCGCCTCAAAAACGGGCAGTCGCTGTCAGATCTGCTGCAGGAGCAGTCATTATCGGTTCAGCAGCAGCAGCAGCTCATCGAGGCGGCTTCGGCCGTTTTTGATGTCCGCAACGTGCGCCCCGACAAGCCTTTCTATCTGCTGATGCCCCGCAAGGCGGCAGGCGCTGCGTATATCATTTACGAGCCTTCAATCTATGAGTATCTGCGCTTTTCGCTGCAGGGAGAGCCTTCGGTGGAGCGCATCAAGCGGCCTACGAGTAGTGAAGTGCGCACAGCCACTGGCACCGTAGAGGCTTCCCTCTGGAAGACGATGGTCGACAAGGGTTACAGCTACGAACTGACCGACAAGATGGAGGATGCGCTGCAGTGGTCTATCGATTTTCACCACCTCCAGAAAGGCGATCGCTTCCAGCTGGTCTACGAGCAGCATTTTGTAGAAGGAGAGGAGGCTGGTGTGGGGCGTGTACAAGCAGCCCGCTATCAGTCGGGTGACAAAACCCACCATGCTATCTATTACGAAAACGGAGAATATAAGGGTTATTACAATCTCAATGGCGAGCCGATGAAGTCGCGCTTTCTTAAGGCGCCGGTCAAGTATTCGCGCATATCTTCGCACTTCAGTATGCGCCGCCTGCACCCCGTGCTCAAGTACAACCGCCCGCACTTTGGTACCGACTATGCGGCACCGGCGGGCACACCCATCATGGCCGTTGGCGATGGCGTCGTGACGGCGGCATCTTACAATGGTGGGAATGGCAATTTTGTGAAAATTCGCCATGACAACGTGCACGAAACCCAGTACCTGCACATGCAGCGCTTCGCTGCGGGCATCCGCCCGGGCGTGCGCGTGCAGCAGGGACAGGTGATCGGCTACGTAGGTTCTACGGGCCTGGCAACAGGCCCGCACGTGTGCTTCCGCTTTTGGAAAAATGGCCGTCAGGTCAATCACCTCAAGCTGGAGATGCCACCCGCCAAGCCGCTGCCGGCTTCAGAAATGGACAGCTTCCGCCGCCTGCGCGACGAGCTGGTGCAGCGCCTCGATAAGTCTGACGAGCGGCGGCCTGCAGCAGGGAAGCCTTAAGGCAAAAGGCTGAATCTTATTTTAGGCGGCGCAAATCGCCGCCTAAAATAAGATTTCAAAAGCGTTTATAGGCAGCGAAAGCTGCCTATAAACGCTTTTATTTTTTAGGCGGCATCACCGGCAGCGAAAGCTGCCGATAATGCCGCCTCTTTTTTTAGGCGGCGCTTTGCGCCGCCTAAAAATGATCCTAGTTGCGCAACGGCTTATTAGTAGTAAGCATATGCTGTATACGCTCCAGCGTCTTCTGCTCGCCACACAAGCTCAAAAACGCCTCCCGCTCAACATCGAGCAGATACTGCTCACTCACCTGCTGAGTACCTGTCAGGTCACCCCCACACAGAACATGGGCAACCTTCCGGGCAATCTTGATATCGTGCTCGCTCGCATAGTTGCCCAGCCGCAGCTCATTGGCGGCGGTGAGCAGGGTAGCGAGGCCACCGCGGCCCAGCACCGTAATGTTGTTGCGGCGAATGGGCTGGGTATAGCCCTCTGACAGGGAGACGACCAGGTCGCGCGCCTTGCTGATGGCGCGGGCGTTGTTCATGACTACCTTATCGCGCCCCGGCAACAGATAGCCGTACTTGTAGGCCTCATGGGCAGAAGTAGCCACCGAAGCCATAGCAATGGCCTTGAATTTTTCAATCAGGGTAGGAATCTGTACATCTCCCTCAAAAAACTGGTCGCTGGCACGCAGGGCAAACTCCTTGGTGCCACCGCCGCCCGGGATGAGACCTACGCCCACTTCCACCAGCCCGATGTAGGACTCTGCCG
>JAUMBM010000240.1:0-4210 GCA_032115735.1 Saprospiraceae bacterium | reverse complement strand
ACCGGCTCGCCATCAGGTCCCACCAGGTACTTATCTTTCAACAACTCAAAAGACACTGTACTGATGACCATACCGATACCGGCTGCCAGAAAGCCCCACCTGAAGTCTGCGATATTACCCGTGTCACCCAAGCCTCCGCACACCAGCGGCGAGAAGAAAGCGCCCAGGTTGATACCCATGTAAAAAATGGTGAACGCACTGTCTACCCGGCGGTCACCCTGCGGGTACAGCTGCCCCACCATGGTAGAAATATTGGGCTTGAAGAAACCATTGCCAACAATCAGCACCGTCAGACCAGCCCACATCATGGTCGTCGCCAACGCAGGATTTGCCAGGAGACTACCACACAGAAACATCATAAACTGCCCGATGGCCATAAGGATCCCCCCGACGAGAATACTTCGCCGATTGCCCAAATAGCGGTCACACAGGTATCCTCCCAGCAAAGGGGTCAGGTATACAAGCCCCGTGAAACTTCCGTATATATTGGATGCCTCCTGATTATCAAATACCAGCGCCTTGGTCAGAAAGAGGATGAAGATAGCGCGCATCCCATAGTAGCTGAAGCGCTCCCACATCTCTGTGAAAAAGAGCACATAAAGCCCCTTGGGATGCCCTGTCGCAGTAGCCCCTGCTGTGTTATTGTTTGTCATATAAACCCGTATCGTTGGTGAAATAATAGCAAATGTAAAATTTTTTACCTACTATTTGCTCACCTACGGAGAAAATATGACGCCACAGCGCTAAAATCAGTAGATTATAGCGTCAATTAGTCTTTAACACATAGTCATTGGAGCTGTATGTCAACAGCTTAGCACATACTTCTTCAGGCCTGACTAAGTTCTTCGGCCAGCCAAACGAGACCGGCGGCTGTCGGAAGGTCATTTTGGGCCAACGCCCGCCGTGCCCGCTCGTGCAGGTCTTCCACTGCCCTGTCTCCCTGCAGGAGCACCTGTAAATCAGGCTGCTGCCTCAACATTTCCAGACTTTCCTGCTCAGGCACAGCCGTCAGCGACGCCAGCTGGCCAAGATCGTTGCCCGTAAGCACCCGACTATTGCGCGCGGATGGCGGCAAGTGCGGGAAGCCAATCCCCATACGAGTCATGTCCTGAAAAATCACCTCCAGAGCCTCTCCGCTGGCACGGGTGTAGTAAGCAGCCCCCATACGCCCCATCAAGTCGATCTTGTGAGGATCGATACGCCCCCGTTCGTCCAGTACCGACTCCTGTATATGCAATTGTACAATCTCGCAAATAATCAGATGGCCGGCTCCTCCCTTTTCTCCCAACGTGATCACATCCTGCACTTTACACTCAAACTGCACGGGGCTTTCTGCCACCCGGGCAGGTTTTACCCGGCTGGAAGGCAGCGGACTGAGTCCCGCCATTTCGAATTCATCCACAGAAGGCGGATAGTTGATGCTGCAAAGCGCCATCTGCCGCACAATAGCGTGGCTCACGACGTTGATGACACACTCGCGCGTCGCCAAAATATTATGCAGCGTGTCTTTGGTCGTGTTATTCACCTCGCGCCGATTAGACGAAAAGACGCAAATGGGCGGATTCGAGCTAAACACATTGAAAAAACTGTAAGGAGCGAGATTGGGCACCCCCTGAGCATCCACGGTGCTCACAAAAGCAATGGGCCTAGGTGCTACAGCACTTACAAGGTACTGGTGCAACTGCACAGTAGGGATGGAAGCAGGATCTATGGAAAGCATGCGGCGGATGATTTTGCTGCAAAAATACGGTGCACCGGCCATTCGGCCTGTAATATTTATCACCTCAAAAGCTGACGGGAAGTTTCCTGTCGGGGATAAACGCATTGACGGGCAGCCCGATCAGGGCTGTTCATCCGGCGCTTCCTCCCCTTCAAAATCATCCACGGCACGCAACAGTTCATCGGTGGCACGTTCCAGTGCTGCCACATCCGCTGCGCGCTCCGTCTCTTTTTTACGCCGCCGCCTGCGCGCCGGCTGCATTTCCCCTTCGGGGGCGGAGGTGGGTAAAAAAGCTGCCGCAGCGGCAGCATCAGGCGGCACTTTACTGAAGACCAGCTCATCACCACCCAGGTCTGTGTAAATAGTATCCCCCGCAACAAAGGCCGACCCCAGCAACTCTTTGGCCAGCGGATCCACCAGCAGCTGCTGTAACGCCCTTTTCATGGGGCGGGCACCAAACTGGGGGTCGTAGCCTCGATCGGCCAGCCAGCGAAGCGCACGATCAGTCAGTTGCAGCGACATCCCCTGCCGGAACAACTGCTTGTCTATTTTCTTGAGCAACAGCAATAATATCTGCCGGATATCTTCCCGGGAAAGAGGCGTAAACATGATCCGGTCGTCGATCCGGTTGAGAAACTCCGGACGCAGGTGCTGCTTCAGCAGGCTGAAAACTTCCTTCCGCGTAGCTTCCACCACTTCCTTCGTCTTCGCCGGGTTCAAGGTCTCCAGATCCTCAAAATTTTCGAGTATGGTCTCCGCCCCCAGGTTGGACGTCATGATGATGATGGCGTGCGTAAAATCCGCAACTCGCCCCTTGCTATCGGTAAGCCTCCCGTCATCGAGTACTTGCAGCAGGAGATTGAAGGTATCCGGATGGGCTTTTTCGATTTCATCGAGCAGAACGACAGAGTAGGGGCGACGACGGAGCGCCTCCGTCAATTGCCCTCCTTCTTCATAGCCAACATAGCCCGGTGGAGCACCCACGAGGCGGCTCACGGCATGTTGCTCCATATATTCGCTCATATCAATGCGCGTAAGCGCCTTTTCATCATCGAAAAGCACCTCTGCCAGCGCTTTGGCAAGCTCTGTTTTGCCTACACCCGTAGGCCCCAAAAAAATGAATGACCCTACAGGCCTGTCCTGATCCTGCAGCCCGGCGCGGCTGCGGCGGACAGCATCGGCTACCGCTGTAACGGCCTCGTACTGTCCTATCACCCGCTGCTGTATTTCCTTTTCGAGCAGTAAAATTTTCTCCCGCTCCTGTTGCAGCATCTTAGCAACCGGTATGCCCGTCCATCGGCTGACGACGGCTGCAATATCATTGGCTGTTACCTGCTCATTGGTAAACCGCAGGTGCTCCGGTAGTCGTTCGATAGCCTCTTCTACCGCTTTGAGCTGCAAACGCAGCGGCTGCTGTTCTCCATACCGTATTTTGGCAACTGTCTCAAAATCACTGTTCCTTTCAGCACGCTCAGCCTGCTGGTCCAGTCCTTCCAGTTGTTTTTTGATGATCTGTAGCTGATCAATAAGCTCCTTTTCACTCTGCCAGGCTGCCCGCAGACCATCGCGCTGCTCTTTGGCATTGGCGATCATACCATTGATGGCCGCCAACTGCACTTCATTGCGCTCGCGCTTGATACCCTCCCTTTCAATTTCCAGCTGCCGAACCTTCCTGTCCCATTCATCCACCTCATCCGGCACCGAATCAAGCTCCAGGCGCAACTTGGCAGCTGCCTCATCCATAAGATCGATCGCCTTATCCGGCAAAAATCGATCCGCCACATACCGGTGACTGAGCTGTGCAGCAGCGACCAGCGCCTCATCAAGGATCTGCACGCGGTGATACACCTCATATCTTTCCTGCAAACCCCGCAAGATCGAGATGGTGTCCTCCACCCCCGGCTCCTCTATCCGCACCGTCTGAAAGCGGCGCACCAAAGCTTTATCCTGCTCAAAATATTTCTGGTATTCGTCCAGCGTGGTAGCACCTATAGTACGGAGCTCTCCGCGCGCAAGCGCAGGCTTCAGAATATTGGCTGCATCGATGGCACCATTGCCCCCGCCGGCACCAATGAGGGTATGGATTTCGTCAATAAACAGGATAATTTCCCCATTAGCGGCTGTCACCTCCTGAATAACCCCTTTCAGCCGTTCTTCAAATTCTCCTTTGAATTTGGCGCCGGCAATGAGCCCGGCTATGTCCAGTACAAAAATTTTCTTGCTGCGCAGATTTTCCGGCACGTCTCCTTTGACGATCCGCCAGGCAATGCCCTCCACAATGGCCGTTTTCCCGACCCCGGCTTCGCCTACAAGAATGGGATTATTTTTCTTTCGGCGCGACAGTATGTGCAACACTCTGCGGATCTCTTCATCTCTGCCAACGATCGGATCCAGTTTGCCGTGCTCTGCCCTCTCATTGAGATTTACCGCAAATTTGAGCAATGCCTGATAGTTGCTCTCTGATCCTGGTTGACTGACCTTCTGCCCCTT
>JAUMBM010000239.1:0-2079 GCA_032115735.1 Saprospiraceae bacterium | reverse complement strand
CGCTAAGAATCCACATGTGATCCCTGTGGGCGCTGTGCACAAAAAACCACCAGCCAACAGCCTGCTTAATCCCGCTGTCCGGTTTGTGGTGGCTGCAGAAAAATATCATTCTCTGGAGGTGGGTACTGTAGGCAAAGATATTAATCAGGGGAGTAGCTATGCTACCGCACTGACGACTGCCGCCGCCGCCTTGTTTCGTGCCTCAGATATACAAGGTACCGCTTCCGGAGAGTTGCTCATAAAAACAATGGCAAACCAGCTGCCGCCCTTTCAGCAACTGTCTTCCGTATCCAACCTAACGATGTTCAAGCATGCATAAACTGACCATTACTATTCTCGGGTTGCTGTCAACTTATTGCCTCGTTGCACAGATGAACGTGCTTGAGGACGCCTTATTTCTCCGCCAGCTTACCAGGCCGGATGAAAGCACCTATGTTCTTACTGGCACGCTTGATAGAGATGAGGAGAGGTTGAGAAGAATTGTCATCGCATACTTTGACCCAGGGTTGAAGGAGGAATACTATACAGCTGCAAGAGCTACCGATTCCCTGAACAAAAATCCTTTTTTCAGGCAGTTTGAGATTGCCGGTGAACAAAAAAGTCTTTCGGAAATACTTGGGTCTTCGGCTGAAGAAACGCGGGGAGGCAGCAAATTAGGTAATCTAAATGTAACCAACATTGCCTTTGGTCTGACAGATTTTCTCATCGCCCGCACGCGTTCTGAGCTAAACATTGCTTTTTTTCAACGGCTTCAGGAGTCCATCCGGCAGAGCAGTGATTTGCGTGCTTTATTTCCACAGACGAGTCATGTACTTGCCGCTATCGGTGATGAGATATACAACTACAATCTATACCTGAATACGTTGCGCATATCCTTTGATAAAGATCTGGGAAGCCTGCTGATTAATCTTCCCGAGTGGCTGCGCCAAAAGCCGTTGGACAAAAAGTATCTTTCGGTTAAGTATGCGCTGATGCTGGGGCTGCAGTATGCTGATCTGTTCAAAAGACAGGAGCATCCTGCTGAACTCCTGCACAATTTGCTGCAAAATACGTATTGCGACAGCCTGTTGCAGACCAACGCACCCCGGTTAGAGAATGAGTTACACGGGTTGCGTGTGGTTGATCTGTTGAGCCAGTCCCTGCGTACAACCTACGATGAGAGTAATCAGCGCTATTGGGTACAAGAAGAAGCCGTAGAAAAACTGTCGGATCCGCTTACGATGCGCATATACCTGGGGCTACTGTACCAGCGCGTTCGGGGGGATGCAATCTATCAAACCATAGCGTTTAGCAACCAGCCATCACTATTGATATCGCTGGCACTACTTGCAGACAAAGAGGATAGCTCCTTGGAAGCTGATTTCAACAGTATCCATGCATACCTGATGAAGATACAGCAACAGACAGAGGTGCTGGAATCAGAGATCAGGAACTATAAAACGGTGCAGCAAGACATCCGCAACTTGTCTATGACACCAAGGGAGCGGCAGCAGTTGCAATTGTATGCGAGCACACAATTATTGTCGGCATCGGTGTCCTTAATCCGACAAGTTTACCTCATCAGAGAACTTCCTCTATTTGCCAGTCTCACAGACAAGAGCCTGCCGGCAAGAGATTCGCTCAGCCTGGTTTCGTTGTTATCGGCTGCCGGGGAGCTGGCTGCCAGCATTAGCAATCGGCAGTACAGCATGGCAGTTACGCAGGCAGCCATGCTGATTGAGTATTTGGGCGGCGATGATTCCATGCAGGACAATGCAGTATTTACCTATTTTCTTAAATACGGAACTTTTATGGCCAACCTGCTGGAGGCTGAGTCCCCTGAATCTGTGCAGGCCGTCATTGAGGCTGCTGCCCTGCCGCCCGGAAGTTATTCCGCAAAAAGGTACAGCCGGTTCAACGTTTCGCTGAATGCTTATCTGGGCGTATTTGGCGGGCATGAGCAGATTGAAGGTGAGCGTCGGTCCGGCGAGTTAAACAACCTGGCGTTGACGGCACCGGTAGGCGTATATGCAGGCTGGGGGCTGAGCGGTCGGCGCGCTGATGCCAATAAAGTTTCCAGACCGTGGAGTCTGGGGGTCT
>JAUMBM010000238.1:0-2520 GCA_032115735.1 Saprospiraceae bacterium | reverse complement strand
AGATGGCCTGCCGAAGCTCCATGATGCCAGGGACAGGGGTATATTTGGTGAAACCCGCCTCCAGCGCCTTCACCGCAGCTGCCTTGATGTGTGCCGGGGTGTCAAAATCAGGCTCACCCAAGCTCAGATCAATGACATCATGCCCCTTGGCTTTGAGGTCACGAGCCATCTGCGCCATCTGGATGGTTGCCGATTCTTCCATATCCAGCACCAGCCTGGACAATAATTTTGCTGCTTCTGTCGCCATGTTCTACCTAATTTGTGAACGCAAAGGTAATGATAATTGTTAGCTGAATATGCAGCTGTCCTCAATTTTTAGGCAGCTGTCTGCACTAGCAGATTAACTGCAAAACTGTTATCTTTACAGGGTAAATGAATACACACGATTTATGAAACGCAAGTCTATCATGATAGGAGTCACGCTGTTGGTGCTACTGCTTGCAGTTGGTACAACAGACTTGCTGGCTCAATGCCCCATGTGTCGGGCAACAGCAGAGTCCAATCTGGCCAATGGCGGCAGCTCCGGCAAAGGACTCAATGCCGGTATCCTGTATATGCTGGCTACTCCATACCTGCTGCTGGGCGTGCTGGTATACCTCTGGCGTAAAAACAGGAATAAAGAGGCAGATGAGCAGGTAGCCTAAGAAGGGTTTTAATTTTTCAGCGAAAAATTAAAGACGAATATCAAGGGGTAAGACTCTTTGGTAGCTACAGCTACCAAAGAGTCTTGCTGTTGGCCTATTAATTTTTTTTAAAAATAATAAGGCTGGTTTTTAAACATTGAGGGGCGGCTTATGCCGCCCCTCAATGTTTAGCGATAGTCAATCATAAAAGGCAGTCTGGCCTGTACACCTTTCGGCTTACTCAGGGACTCCAGAAACTGAATATACGGCTGCTGTTGTCCCATCTTCTGCCGGAAGATAATGCTTCCCAGATCCTCATCCTCTTCCATCAACTCCTTGAAGAGTCGCTCGATAGGTGAGACAGCTGACGGGTAAACGGCTTTTTCGTAGGTAGTCAGGCCCGCCATAGATGCAGCAGTCTGGATAGCTTCGTCGAGTCCGCCAATCTCATCCACCAGCCCGATCTGTTGGGCTTTGTCGGCCAACCATACGCGCCCCCGCGCCACACTGTCCACACCCGCCACCGACATATTCCGCCCACGGCCCACTTTTTCCAAAAATACCTGGTACAGCCAGTCAGTACGCTCCTGCAGCATGCGGCCCTCCTCCGGACTGAGTTGCTGCACCGGTGTAAAGCCGGCCGCATAAGGTGCCGTGAGCACCGTATCGAAGCGAATCCCCAGCTTATCATTCATTAGCTTTTGTACCGACGGGAATAAGAGGAAAACACCTATTGAGCCCGTGATGGTATTGCGCTGCGCAAAAATAGTGTCGGCCGGCGCCGCCATATAATAACCACCTGAGGCAGCATAGTCCCCCATCGACACCACCAGCGGCTTGCCCGTCTGCTTGAGCGCCATGAGCGACTCCCAGATGTGGTCAGAGGCCGAAGCGCTGCCGCCCGGTGAGTTAATGCGCAAGACAACTGCCTTGACTCGCTTGTCCTGACGGAGCTTGTCAATGATGGCCACATAGTCCTCGTCACCAATACTGCCGGCATCGCCCTTACCGTCGACGATGTTGCCCTCAGCGATGATTACCGCAATTTTATCAGCCTGCTTAGCCTCATCGCGTACGCGCGCGTCATAGTAAGTATTGGCGCCAATAAACGAGATCTCTTTGTCCGCCTTGATGCCCAGCTTGCGGCGAATAACGGAAAGAACCTCCTCGCGATAGGCTATACCGTCAATAAGCCCTGCCTTGCGCGCACCTTCGGCCGTACGGCCGGCATAGGTGCTCACTGCCTGCCGCAGCTTTTCTGGCTGGGTTTTGCGCGAGCGGCTGATATCGGCCAACAGCATGTCGTACATGCCCTCCAGCAACTCCCGCGTCTGCAGCTTGTTTTCCGGAGAAATAGAGGTGCGGCGGTAGGGCTCTGTAGCACTCTTAAACTCACCGGCATAGTACACCTGCATGTCAATACCTACTTTGTCCAGCAATTCTTTGAAAAAGGGTACCTGAGCGGCAAATCCCCGCAGATCAACCAAGCCCTGGGGGGACAGGTAAACGGCATTGGCAGCAGACGCGAGGTAGTAGGCTCCCTGTGAGTAGTAGGGTGCATGGGCAATCACAAATTTACCGGTCTTGCGAAAGGCTTCAAGCTCCTCGCGAATCAGGGTAGAGGTGGCAAAGCCCGCCTGTACTTCGGTCGTTTCCAGAAAAATCCCCTTGATATCTTTATCCTTGGCGGCTGCCCGTATGATTCTGCTTAGATCGTGAACGCCCAGCAGACGGCTCTTCGACTGGTTGAGGCTGATAGGCAGGTTGGCGCTATTGTCGGTAAGCTCAGGTATGGGCTGATCAAGCTTTAGCTTAAGTACGCTGTTGGGCTTTACGTCCTTGGGGGCACTCACTTGTTGTGACAGTGAACTGAGCGTGCCGGTGACGATGACCAGCA
>JAUMBM010000237.1:0-10486 GCA_032115735.1 Saprospiraceae bacterium | reverse complement strand
GCACTATGCTGCCCCAACTTTCTGAACGTTGGCTGATCATCGGCTCCTTTTTTGTCACCTACTTTGTATGGGGCAGTACCTACTTGGTCAACTATCTGGCTATTCAGGGGATTCCTCCCTTTCTGATGTCCGGTAGCCGTTTTTTCACGGCAGGTATGCTGCTCTATGGGTATGCGAGACTGCGGGGTATCGGTGGCCCCACCCTTCGGGAAGCCCTGCATGCCTCCGGCATGGGTATACTTTTTTTGTCTATTGGCACAGGTGGTGTGGTGTGGGCAGAGCAGTATATTGATACCGGGCTGGCCGCCCTGCTGGTTACCTTCGACCCGCTGCTCATCATGTTGCTCATGTGGCTGCTGCTGGGCAGCAAGCCTGCCTGGATGAGCATTGCAGGGGCAGCCATTGGCATTGCGGGTATGGGCCTACTCATTGACCAACCCCAGCTACTGGGCAGCGAAAACGCTATCATAGGTTTGATTGTCATCGCACTGAGTTTGATATCCTGGGCCATTGCAAGCATTTATGTGAGCCGGGTAGCCATGCCTTCCTCCCGCCTGCACAGCTCTGCCTGGCAAATGCTGGGCGGAGGACTCAGCCTGCTAATCTTTAGCTGGCTCACCGGAGAGGCTTCCACCTTCTCTCCGGCAGCGGTCACCCCCAAGGTTGCCTACTCCTGGGTCTATCTCGTTGTGCTGGGTTCACTGTTGGCTTTCTCCTGCTTCAACTACCTGTTGACCAAAGTGTCTCCCGAAAAAGTAGCCACGAATACGTATGTCAATCCCATCGTCGCCATGTTCCTGGGCTGGGCTTTCAACGGGGAGGTGATTAGTGGCCGCTCTGTCATCGCAGGCCTGCTTATGCTCACTGGTGTTTTTTTCATCAATGTACGGCGATAGGCGGCTGACGCAGCCTGTGCTTACAACATCTCCGGGCCTGAAACAGGTTTTTCCCAGGGGTTTTCACCGTTTTTTCGGTTTTGTACACACTCCTGTAAGGTCGCAAAACAGTTCATTTTGCCTTCCGGCAGAGAATCCGGTGCCCGGCCTTAATAGGCATCGTGAATCCAGCGCAGAATGCGATTCATCTCCAGCTTTAGCTCATCAATCGGCTGGGGAAAGTTATTGTGCATGAAGGTAAAAATGAGCAGCCGGTTGGTCTGCGTCAGCACATACCCGCTGAGACAATGAACGTTTCTGAGCGTTCCTGTTTTTGCATAAACAAAAGGCTTGCCCCCCGGGCCTGCGTAAATATTGCGAATAGTCCCTGCCCGGCCGCCGATGGCAAAAAGTGAGCGCAACAGCTCAGGATCCAGCTGCTGGTTGAGCTGCTCCAGCACTTGGGTAAGCCCCCGGGGTGTCAGCTGGTTGTATCGGGACAAGCCCGAACCATCAACCCAGGCGGTTGCTGCGGGGAGATTCCGCAACAATGTATCTGTCGCATAGGTAAGAATCCTGTCGATGGAAATGATGCCATAACGCTCTGCCGAAGCCATCAACAACAGTTGCTCTGCCAGAAAATTATCACTGCTTTGCATCATTTTGCGATACAGCGTATCCGGCACAGGCTGGCGTACGACCTCATACTGACCCTTGCGCGGCAAAGGCCGCCGGCTGCTGATCACGTTTCGCTGCAGGGTGTCGGACAGCAGCTGCGCCGCCAGCTGCACAGAATAATGGAAGGGTACCTTTTCCCATAAAGCGGATTTATTGACGGCCCCCTGGCCGAAATAAAAGACGTTGGCGGTTTCCTCCCGGTCAATGACCGGCGTATTGCCGTTAATTTCCTGCCTGTAGACCAACGTCTGATCAAAGTAGCGGGGGATAGCCGTGGGCAGGTTGGATACTCCCTTTTTCCATACGACCCGATTGCCGTAGATGGGAAAATCAGCCCTGTCGTATTGATAACCCGCAACGTAATCATCCCACGACCAACCCTCTCCGAAGCGCGGTGTCATAAAATGTGCATCAGAGAGAACAATCGTTCCCTCAGGTCTGGCCTTCAGCCAGTCCAGCAAGACGTCCACGCCCTGAAAATCGGGATGTAGCAACATCGGGTAGCCCGTGCCCCAGCACCAGAGTGTATCTCGGCTTGAGACATAGAATACCAGCGGCATACCGTTGCTCAGCACCTTGACGCTGGCCAGCAAGGTGAGTATTTTGGTATTGGAGGCAGGCGTAAAAAACATATCTGCATGCTGGCTGTGCAGATAGGCTTGTGTTGTAGGATCATAAAGCGTAAATCCTGTGAAGCCTTTCGCAAAGACGGGTGATTTGGACACCATCTCCGCCAGCTCCTGTTCCCGGTTGTCCTCCATACGACCCACCAGCTGGGCCGACGACAGCACAGGCACAAGTGCCATAGCCAATAACAATCCTGCAAGGGTTGGTCTTCTCATGGTACACATTTACAAAAACAATCATTGATACAACGGCAGAAAGGTACAATTATTTCCAGGAATCGTGGCCATTAACCCCCCGAAAACCCTAGCGGAGTCACTACGTGTTGGTTATCAGTCTTATAGCGGCTACCCGGCCATTCTGCAGGTATATACAAAAATGCTGCCCCACCAAAAACGGCAGGGCAGCAATTGTGCCAATATAACTAAATGTAATCTTAGTGCGTATCCAGGATTTTATGCCAAGGCATAAAACCCCGGACGTGCGCTTACTCTGTGAGTACCATTTTTCGGGTAGCCCTGCGTTCGCCGGCTTGCAAGCTGTAGTAGAAGAGCCCTGCAGCCGGCAGATTAGCCCGACTGACGCCTATTTCGTGATAGCCGACATCATAGGTACCCTCTGTCTCATATACGAGCTTACCGGCCATATCGTAAATACTCAGGCGAGCTTTACCACCCGGATCGAGGAAGAAGGGGATGATGGTTTCATTCTTCCAGGGGTTGGGTCTGTTCTGGTAGAGTTCAAACCGCCCGGCTTCCTCCTGTTCGTCTTCTTGGATGACCAGTTGAACTCCCATCAGGTCTCCTTCCTGGCTGTAGGCTTCCGCAACCGTCAGTCGGGAACCAAGGAAAATCCAGTCTTTGACATTGCCTGCCTGTTTGGCTCTGAACACGAGCCTAAACAGCTCTATCTTACCCCCGGGAGCCATTTCTCCGTACTCGTGCCAGACCGTTGTCACCAGGCCCGCTGCGGCATTGATCACAGCGAAATTCTCGGGGAACAGGTTGGGCAGTGCTCCGGGTTGCGCTTCCTGCCATTCGAGTGCATTCGGGTCATATTCGAAAGTAAACTGATAGCCCATGATTTCATTCATATACTCGGCATAGAAGGGTATTTCTACCAGCTCCCCTGCCTCATAAGCTTTACTCTCCACCTCTATATCCAACTGCCCGTTGGTAATCAAACCATTGTGACGCTCGCTGGTGCTGCCCAGGTTAGTAGGCCTTGCAGAACCATTGACATCCCCTACCTTCACCGCGATGAAGTCTGCATCGATGCGGTTGCTGGTCAGCTCGTCAATGATGAGTCGCTCCGGGAAGTAGGTGAGGAATGGGTTCTGTGGGTTGGGGAACACATAGCCTGCCTCAATGAACCGCCAGGAAGGGTTGTTGTTGGGGAACTGCATATCGAGGCCCAGAATAACTTTTCGCAAGCGAATGATATCAAGGGTTGACACGTGGCCCGAGCGATCGACATCGGCTGCTATAATCTTGTAGGGAGAATTCAGCAGCTGTGAGCCCAGCACATGCCTGGAAATCAGGATGAGGTCGATGGTAGAGACTCCGTTGAGGAGGTCGTCGTTGCGGCGGGGAGTGATTGTATACCCTTGGCCAACCGACAAGCCTTCAAGGCGGAAGATACCATCCAGGCCGGTCACATCAGCAAATGGGTTTGTCCCGCTGATTTGTACCTCCACATTTTCAACTTCACTACCCGTCTCCGTAAATACACCGCCCGCGATAACCGCGCTGGTAACGGTCCCACCCGTTCCACCGCCCCCGGTAGTATTGTTACCGCCGCCATTGCCGGTAGTGGTACAAAGATTCCCATTGTCCGTAACAATTACATACGTCAGACAGAAGCCTGTATTGCCGGCGGCATCCGCAGCCCATACCTCTACCAACTGAGACCCTCTGTCAGCACAGCCGAATGTTAGTTGACTAAACCGCTGTTGGCTGCCGGAATTTTGCCGGCGAAGGCTGTAGGTCAGGTTGGGTGAAGGGGTACAGTTGTCGTAAGCAGCAAAGCTGAAATCGTCAACATCCAGCATGAGTACCGGTGTACCATTCATATTCATCAATGTACTCGACACCCCCCCCTGGCAGATAACCCCGGGACCCTGGCTGTCGACAACTGTTACCGTCATGGTCGCTGTTGTCACATTGCCGCAGCGATCCGATGCGGTGAACGTTACCGTAGTAACCCCCAAAGGATAGCGCCCGCTGGCATTGGCTCCGTTGCTGGTGGCGTAGGGCGAGTTATTGGTAATGAGCATATTCGTCTGACAGTCCTGTGCCGAGGCTGCTGCCAGATTGACCTGTGCCAGCTGACAGTCAGCACCGATATTGACCGTCACATTGGCCGGCACCGTGAGTACAGGCATCTGGTTATCCATTACCTTGATCATCTGGTTGAAGGTATAAATACCCACTCCCTGTGAGGAACTGCCATCATAGTGACACCAGTCGATGATGCGCCAGCGACGGATAATCTTGTAGCAGGCGGGACGTGCATCGTCGAAAAGCTCATCCTGATACGACACAGCTATTGACCCACAACCCTGTCCCTGTCCGTTGATTACCGGACGACGGTGCCCCTGGGGCAGGTTGTCCGGATCGAGTGCAGCGCCACAGGCATTGGTGGTATAGTTGAGCGGCCAAATGATACTATCGGGTGACAGCGGCACCGTATTCACGACCGTTATGGTCTGTGTACAGATCCGGCTATTACCTCTGGGATCTGCTGCTGTCCAGGTGCGTACAATCGTTCCGCGCCGACACTCGTCCAGGGTCGTGGTGGTATTTTCTGTGAGTGTAAAGCTGCAGTTGTCGATTACTGTCGGGCTGCCGAAGGCCGCCAGATTGGTCAGATTCTCTGAACAAGCGACCGTCCGGTTGGCCGGACAGGAAGTAAACGTGGGTGCCTGGGTGTCCTGAACACGTACCCGCACCATACACTCGCCATAGCGGTTGTGCAAGTCACCGCCCACTTGTTCACGGACAGGATTGACAGGCCCTGTGCCCGGGTTTACTTCATACGCCCGCAGGATCACAAAGATGCTGTCATTATTGATATCATTGCAGCAGAAAACGACGCGGTCGTCAAACCATTCCTGTATACCGGCCTCATCGACAGCGTCATCACCATTGACATTGTTGCAGCTACCCACAGCCATACGCCTCACCTTGTAAGAAATAGTCGGTATACAGTTATCGTTGCTACCTTCATTAAAATCGATGGCACTGGCAACAGCAAGCCCCATATTGGGAAGAGCCACCAGGATTTCGTCATCACAGACGGCGGTAGGTCGTTCGTTATCAACTACCGTAAGCGTTGTCTGGCAGCTCGTACGGTTACCGCATTCATCGATAGCTGTATACACGATCTGATGCGTTCCTCTGGGGATGTTGGTATGCCGTTCGAGACCGACCGCCCCGTAGGAAGTACTAATTTCGAAACCCATTTCACTCCCGCTTCCGCAGTTATCCGTAACCTCTGGCAGCGGCAACAATATAGATCCTGTACAGCGGCCAGGATCCGTAGCTATGGTCATAGGTGCCGGGCAGGTGACGATGGTAGGCCCCTGCGTATCGAGCACCTGAATCGTCTGCGTAGCCGTTCTTGAAAACTGGGTACAGCTGTTGGTTACCGTCCAGGTACGCTGCACCACCCAGTTGATGTTAGAACAAACCAAGGTTGTGTCGTCCTGATATTGTACCACCAAAGAGCAAAGCGTATCCGCTCCTGTATTGCGCAAGGGCATACTATCGAGCAGTGGCCAGCCATAGGTATAGTCGAGGCTATCGGGATGCAGGTGCCGGGTATTACACGGCAAGATGACGGAGCGAGGGAAGACAACACTGTCCAGTGGCATCCGGAGCATCGTAATACGCTGGGTGCAGTTGGCCGTCTGTCCAAAGCCATCATTGGCTGTCCAGCGACGCTCCAGCACACCTGCTGTATCTGTGAGACAATCAGCAGCAATGAAAGTATCCTGCCAGCTAAGGGCTGCCGTATCCCGGCAATTGTCCTCCACCAGGGGAAACCCAAAGCGAACCGGACGGAGATCTTCGCTACAGAAGACCACCCGATCGGGGCAGGATACAAATGTCGGTGGCATATCGTCTTCAATGCGAATAAATCCATTGCAGAACAGGCCCGTGTTGAGATCGGTAACCGTAACGCTAAAGCGACGCCCTACAAAGGCCGACGCTTCGAATCCGACCTGGTCAACACCCTGTGCGATCAGGTTGCTGAGAGAATCCCTCACAACCATTTGCTTGGGCCCCGGGCAGTCTGTCACGGAAGCAACGATTTGTTCGGCCAACAGCCATATTTCGCAATTCTGATCGATACCTACGTACAAGGGTCCGTCGAGGGTACCGTTGCAGCCCAGCGTACAAGGACCCTGAGCTGAGAGGGAGGGCAAAAAGAACCATATTCCCAACAGCAGCCAAAGCGCCCGCAAAGCGGGGCCTCTGGTCAGTCTCTTCCCTGGTTGGAATTGGTTGTGCTTCATCCTAAGCATGATACATTCGTTTTTGGCATTCCAAATTGAATCCGGCAGTCACCAGAACTCTCTACAAGGAGCCTTGCGGGTCGGCTATCTTTTACCCGGGTGACCTGTTGGGAAGCTGAGGTATACATACATGCCGCTTCCTCCCAACTTTCTTCTATTGAGTATCAAAAAACCGTGCCAAAAAACCGTATTGAATCTTTTTATAATTTATTTGTGGTTGGGTAAAAAAAAACGAGCCCGCAGTTGCGGGCTCGTTGCCTGGCACTTTTGGGCGGCTTGGCCACCCTAAAGCATTGCAGGCTTATTTTAATCAACAAGCTCAATGCTGCAGTTACCGTAGGACATATTGATATGAATGGTTGCCGTCCCTTTTCCACGCTGTGTATGCCCTTTCAGCCTGCGCGAAGAAAGGCGCTCCTCATTCAGCATCTGCGTAAAATTGCCGGGTACATCCAATTCGACGAAGTTACCATTGAAGTCGATGCTATAAAGCGCTGAGGGGTTTACGCCTATTTCAATATCCGAATAATTGACCGTAATAGTAACCGATTCAAACGCTGCAGCCAGCCGATCGATGTCAATTTCCCCATAAGAAAGATTGGCGGTCAGCTGCTTAGTGAGCTGCCCCACCGCTACTTCCGTATAACTACCCGACACAACCAGCGTCTCAACATTGGAAAGCCGGTAATTATCGTAACCACAGTTGGTCTGAAAAAATCTGGCCTCCCCAATTTCTGTGTCGTTGTAACGGGAATCCAGCCGGATATCGACACCCTTGCGGATTTCGAGGTCTCCATATCGGGCCCTGCCCGTGACGTTGCGAACCTGCTCGATGACGAGGTTGCTGTAAGACATAGTGAGGTCGAGATCATTCAACTGATCGATGGTACCATCGCCATAAGCCAGCGCCACCACCGCAGAGCCCACAGCTCCCTCGGCCCGGATATCACCATACTTGACATCCAGTTTGAGCTGACCGCCTGTCATAGCCGTAGCCACATTCCCATATTTATTACCTACTGTCAGTGACCCTTTTTCGGGTATGTAGACATCATAGTGGATATTAAAATTATTTTCGTTATTGCCAAACCAAGACCAGGAACGAGTCGGTTCGATCTCAGTTATCGCCCGTACACTTGTAGCTGTATTGGAAAAGATCACATTGATGCGATCGAACACCTCTTGTGCCGCCCGCTGATCCCGGGCATTCACCTTGATGGTCACATCGATTTGTACCTTATTCTGCTGCCACACTTTGACTGTTACATTGCCGTACTTGTTCTGCAGTTCAGTAAACCCATCTGCGCTGATGGAAAACTCCTTGTTGATTGTACGGCTGTATTCCTGTTTGGCCATTGTACGGGCGGCCAAGTGTAGCGGGCCAACCCATGCGGTGAGCAGGAGGAAAGGCAGTAGCCAGGATATATTATAGCGACGATTCATGTTCATGAAATTTTGAAGGATTAGCTTGGTTTTGCTTTTGCAGAATGTATTCGAGCAATTGAAGCTTAATTCGATAGTTGTTGATTAATTTTTCCGTCAGTTCCCGTTGTGTACCCGGCGGGAGGCCCTGCATCTCTGCCCTGATCTCATTGATTGCCCGATCGATTGCGGCGAGATCAGTTTCCAACGCAGGATCTACCCCCTGGCTACTCAGACGCACATAGCGCTGCTGTATATTACCGCGGTAAAATTGTTCTGCCTGACTAAGTTCGGCTTGTAGTACCCGATCGGTAACTACTGGCCGATGAGAGCCCCAGTAATGGCCGAGGCCTGCAGCTACAATAATCAGCAGCCCTATGGCTGCAACATTGAGCCAGGATTTTCGCCAGAAAATACGGGGGCGGCTGTGCGGCAGTTGCCGCTCCACCTTCTCCCAGAGATCCGGCGGAGGGCTGGCATCATCAAACTCAGCGCGATGTTGCCGGATAAACGATTCAAGTTGGTCGCGATGCATGATTCAATTGGGTATACTATATGAATAAATTAGCGTAAAAGTTCTCTCAGCCTGCGCCGGGCGCGGCTGTACTGCGACTTGGAGGTAGCCTCACTGATATCCAGCACAGAAGCTATTTCCTGATGGTCGTAACCTTCAAATAAATAGAGCGTAAGCACTACGCGATAGCCATCCGGCAGCTGCCGGACGGCCTGTCTGACGGCATCGACGCTCAGCTGCAGTGCCTGTTCATCGGCTGTCTCCTCTTCAACAGCCACATCGTGCTGTGCACCCAGCTCCTCCCACTGCAGTTTGCGCTGCCGAAGCAAGTTGATACAACTGTTGGTGACAATCCGCTTGATCCAGGCACCCACGCTTGCTTCAAACCGAAAAGAATCTATGTGCGTAAAGACATCTACGAAAGCCATTTGCATAGCATCTTCCGCATCTTCGGCTCGTCCCAGCATGCGCAGGCAATGATTGTACATAACCCGGGCATACTGCTGGTACAGCACAGACTGCGCACGCTGATCCCCGCGCTGACAACGCAGCACCAACTCCTCCTGCGGAGGCACCCCCTGCCTTGATGGTATCGAGTCCGCCATAGATCTCCCCTTACAAGCTTTGACAATATAGACGTACCTTCGGATCAACCGTTGCATGCAAAAAGAAAAGAGGCCGTTGTTTTTACACAACGACCTCTGCACTTTTCGCATCCGAGAGTGGGGAAACCCCAAAAAATATCGTGAGCAGCGATGCCCTGCTATGAGCAGGCGGGCTGCAGCCAAATCAAAGTTTGTTGATTCGCTGGGTTGTGATGACCTTTTTGCTGTGATCCAGCAGCTGAACGAGGTACATACCGCGGGGTAAGTCCCCTATGAAGTAACGTTCTCCTTTGGTATAGAAATAACTTCTGACCTGACGGCCGGCGAGATTAAAGACGGCGATTTCGTGTACCCGGTCATTATCATTGAGTTCGAGAAAACTGTCGGCGGGATTGGGAAACACCCTGACTTCGGTTCTGTCAGCTACAGGATTGGCCGTTGGCCGGACTTGTGCATACAGGCCTGCTGTGCATAGAAAACAACTAAAAAGGAATAGTAAGAGGTGCTTCATAAGCCACTAGCTTGGGATTATTAAGAACAAATTTTGTCGAAAATAAGGGGATTCTGCTTATTGTGCAAGTAGTGCCCAAAACCTTTATTAAAATATTAACACTTTTTACACAATACGGTTTGCGGAGCAAGTAGCCGTTCCACCAACAAATTTTGCCGTTTACATATATTGAATGTACGAATATTGAAGGTTGGAGACCAGTTGAGGATACAAAACGCGGCTGCTTGTGCTGCCTGATTTTTCTGTAATTTTGTTTAATGAAAAGCAATAAAAACAGTTGGCAACTCTGGATAGACACTGGTGGCACGTTCACGGATGCGATTGCCATTTCTCCTGCGGGTGATTTTTTGCGGCTCAAGGTACTAAGTACTGGCTGCTTGCGGGCGCAGCTCGAAGCGGAGGAAGGCGATTGCTGTTATCGGCTAAGTGCCCGCTGGCCCGTTGCGGGTGACATTTTTGGCGGCTACGCCATTCGGCTGCTTTCATCGATGGCGCCCTTAGGTGAGGTTGCGCGGGTAGATCTGGCTGCGGGTCTGCTGTACAGCCGGCAGCCCCTTGCGGTGTCGCTACCGGCATTTATTGAACTCACCGCCGGAGAAGAAGCGCCCGTACTGGCTGCCCGGCTGGCTACGGCTACGCCCCTGTCGGCCCCTCTGCCCCACATACGACTCAGGCTGGGTTCTACCAAAGGGACCAATGCGCTGCTCGAGCGAAAGGGGAGTCCCGTGCTCCTGTATA
>JAUMBM010000236.1:0-2348 GCA_032115735.1 Saprospiraceae bacterium | reverse complement strand
TTGGCATACCCGTAGAGGGGCCTCCGCGCTGCACATTGACGAGCACAGCGGGTATTTCTGCAAAATAGGCCAGCCCAAGAAATTCGCTCATGAGAGATACCCCCGGTCCGCTGGTGGCTGTAAACGCCCGGGCACCATTCCAGGCAGCACCGATGACCATACCAATAGCCGCCAGCTCGTCTTCGGCCTGCACAATAGCGTAGCGCTTGCTGCCGGTATCGGCATCGGTGCGGTAGCGCTTGGCATAGGTCTCAAATGCTTTGGCAACGGAGGTGGAGGGCGTGATGGGATACCAGGCAACGACGGAGGCACCCCCGTACAGAGCCCCCAGACCCGTAGCGGTGTTGCCGTCAATCATGATGGCATCGCCCAGCTTGTCGCGTCGCAGCAATTGTATCGGCAGCGGGCAGTCATAATGCGCACGCACGTACTCCCTGCCCAGTTCGAGCGCCTGAAAATTGAGCGCTGTCAATTTTTCATTTCTTTTAAACTGCTGCCGTACAATCTCGTGAATCACGGCGATCTCAATGCACAGCAACTCGGCCAAAGCGCCTATATAGACCATGTTTTTGAGCAATTGCTGCTGCCGGGGCTCGCTGAAGTGATCCATGCACAACTGCATCATGGGGATACCAATGTAGTGGATGTCGTCGCGCAATACATCGGCGCGCAGCTGCTTGGTGCTGTCGTACAGAAAATAGCCGCCCGGCAGCACCGCCTGCACGTCCTGCCGCAGACTCTGCGGGTTGACAGCCACCAGGATGTCTATGCCTTCGCGTCGCCCGAGGTAGCCCGCATCATTGACACGCACCTCAAACCAGGTAGGCAGTCCCTGTATGTTGGAAGGAAAAATATTCTTGGCCGCCACAGGTATGCCCATGCGAAAGACAGCTTTCGAAAACATATCATTGGCGCTGGCAGAACCGGTGCCATTTACATTGGCAAAACGAATGACAAAATCATTGTATCGGGGAGTGCTCATAACAGGCTGCTGGCTTTGGTCGTGTTGTACAAATATTTTTGCATATCCCAGGCTGCCGTCGGGCATCGCTCAGCACAAAGGCCGCAGTGCAGGCATACATCCTCATCTTTGATCATCACCCGGGCGGTGGGCAGGGGCGTAGATACATAGAGCGCCTGCCCGGGGTTGTTGGCCGGCACCGTCAGCCGCTGGCGTACCTCCTCTTCTTCTCCGTCAAATGTAAAGGTGATGCAGGAGGTAGGGCAGATGTCCACGCAGGCATCACATTCGATACAGCGCTGGGTGTTGAAAACGGTCTGCACATCACAATTGAGACAGCGCTGCGCTTCTTTGAAGGCTGTCTGCAGATCGAATCCCAGCTCAACCTCTACCTTGCGGTTGCTCAGACTCAGCGTTTTTTCTTCGTGGGGCACGGCATAGCGGTCGTCGTCGACTACGTCGCTGTCGTAGATCCATTCGTGAATACCCATCTTCTGGCGAATGAGGTTGGTCGTCGGTGCCGGTCGGTCGGTCACCAGATCAAGCCCCCGACAGAATAGGTGGATCGAGATGGCTGCCTGGTGGCCATGGGCCACGGCAGTAATGACATTCTCAGGGCCGAAGGCGGCATCGCCGCCAAAAAATACGTGCGGCAGGCTGGACTGAAAAGTCATGCGGTCGAGCACAGGCAGGTCCCACTGCCCAAAGGCGATGCCCAGATCGCGCTCAATCCAGGGGAAGGCATTGTCCTGCCCGACAGCAATGATAACATCGTCTGCTTCCATAAATACATCGGGCTCGCCCGTAGGGACGAGCTGCCGGCGACCCCGCTCATCTGTCACGGCCCGCACTTTTTCAAAAACAACGCCCCTAAGGCGGCCGTCTTGGACCACAAATTCCTTGGGGGGCATATTGTTGTAGATGGGGATATCCTCGCGCTGGGCATCCTCAATCTCCCAGGGGGAGGCTTTCATCGTATTGAAAGGGCTGCGAACGACCACACTCACCTGCTCGCCGCCAAGGCGGCGGGCAGTTCGGCAGCAGTCCATGGCCGTATTGCCGCCCCCCAGTACAATCACTTTTTTGCCTATACTGTGGAGGTGCTCAAAAGCTACATTGGCCAAAAATTGTATGCCTATATGGATGTTTTTGGCCCCCTCCTGCCGCCCCGGCAGCTGCAGGTCGCGACCCTTGGGAGCGCCTGTCCCAACAAAAACAGCATCGTAGTTCTGGCTGAGGAGATCCCGCAGGCTGGATACATAGTGGTTGAAGTGGGTGTGTATGCCCATGTTGAGGATGTAGCCGGTCTCTTCGTCCAGTACGGACTCAGGGAGGCGAAAGGCGGGAATCTGCGTGCGCATCATGCCGCCGGCTTTGTGCCATTCAT
>JAUMBM010000235.1:0-4872 GCA_032115735.1 Saprospiraceae bacterium | reverse complement strand
GGGTAAAGAAGAACCTGGACATGGTAGTTCGGTTTGTTAGTGATTGATGGTCTGACAGGAAAACTTTTGTCCTGTCTTAAATTGATGATGCAAAGGTAATCCAAATGCGTGTATATGTCAAGTGTATAGGCAAATTTTATTTTAAATTATTAAAATTAATTTATCTAAAAAGAATTATATTCTGCAAAATATATGAAGCTTGTGCGAATTTGTGCATCTGGGCTGGTTCGCATAATATTCTTCGCTGAACTCGCCAAAAGCAGAAATGCATCGTTTGCATCCACACACAGAACTAACGTTTGTTTGATGCGCGTTATTGCTTGAGGTCGGAATAAAATTTTTACTCAAGTCCGGGTTTTCCATCAGAAGCATAACATCAACTTTATCATTTGTCGGCTGTTTATGGAATTGAAAAAATACTACATGCTTCGCCTGCTGATATTCCTATCTTTTTTACTGTTTATTGATGTTTACGCCTTTCAGGCCATCCGTTTGCTGATCCAGCACAAATCTTTGCTAGTGCGCAGCATTGTTTATGGTTTTTACTGGTTCATCCCGCTGGCTGCTGCTACAATGCTCATCTTTTCGGATGCTTTGGGTACTGCCAACTGGCCTAAGGGCTGGCTCAGCGTCATACGAGCCTTCTTTTTCATTGCCTACCTGTCCAAATTTATGGTTGCCGGCATTCTGTTGATTGATGACTTCCGGCGGATAGTCCTGTACGTATATGACCGATGGGCACCCTCTCCGCAGGTAGACACAAGTCGCAGCCGTTTTCTGGCACAGTTGGCTCTCTTTGTTGGAGGCCTACCATTGGTATTTTTGTCGTACGGCATGGCTCGCAATCCCTATCGCTACCAAATAATGCGGCAACGGCTGCAGCTTCGCAACCTCCCCCCTTCGCTGGCAGGCCTGCGCGTTGTACAACTGTCGGACATCCACGCAGGCAGTTTCACACGACCTGAAGCTGTTGCGCGAGCCATCGACATGGTCAATGCCCTGAATCCCGATTTGGTATTTTTCACCGGCGACCTGGTCAATAATGCCGCCGAAGAGATGCTCCCGTACAAGGAGATGTTTGGACGTATCCGCGCGCGCTATGGTGTCTTCTCTATTTTTGGCAACCACGACTACGGCGACTATGTCATGTGGCCTTCGGAGCACGCCAAACGCGACAATCTGGAACTCCTCAAAAGCATTCATCGCGAGATGGGCTGGCAGTTGCTGCTCAACGAAAACCACCTGCTTGAGATTGCCGGTCAGCAGGTAGCTATTATCGGTGTAGAAAATTATTCGGCGCTTGCCCGTTTTCCCAAATACGGAGACCTGGCGAAAGCCTATGCAGGCAGTGAGCCCGCTGCGCTCAAAATTTTGCTCTCACACGACCCTACGCACTGGGAAGCCGGTGTTGTGGAAAAATATGCCGACATACAGCTCACCTTGTCAGGCCACACCCATGGAATGCAGTTTGGCGTAGAAATTCCCGGCTGGATCAAGTGGAGTCCGGCACAATACGTCTACAAGCAATGGGCAGGTGCCTATGAATCGCAGGGGCAATGGCTGTACGTCAACCGCGGCTTTGGATTTCTTGGCTACCCGGGACGGGTAGGCATACTACCGGAAATCAGCCTGTTGGAACTCGCCTGATTTTCGGTTCAATAATAACTTTTTTCTTTTTGCCCGGCTGGCCGTATTTTTGTGCCAACAAACAAGCTGCATGGCTTGTTTGTTGGCTGAGATATAGGTATGTGCTGTTGAGTGCTTAACACAGCAGTACAAATATATTTTTTTAACCTATGTAAATATGTTTGCGAAATGGCAATCATGATAACCGATGAGTGCATCAACTGTGGTGCCTGTGAACCCGAGTGCCCCAACAACGCCATTTATGAGGGAGGCATCGAATGGGCCATCACCGACGGCACCAACGTCAAGGGCGCATACGAGATGGAATCGGGTCAAAAGCTCAATGCAGAAGCACGCCAAAAACCTGTCAGCGACGATTACTACTATATTGTGCCAGATAAATGCACAGAATGCGTGGGCTTTCACGAAGAGCCCCAGTGTGCGGCAGTCTGCCCTGTAGATTGTTGCGTGCCGGATCCCGAGCGTGTAGAGACTGAACAGCAGCTGCTGGCTCGCAAGGACCGTCTGCATCTGTAAGCGCACGGCTCCGGAGGATCTGTGTGCATACTAACTATCCACTGCCCGCTTTGAAACCTTGCCTAGGGCGAGCTTTGGCTGATGCGCGCGATTCGGGTAGTCTACATACCAGATTTTTCTCACAACCAAAATAGTGTCCGATGAAAAACCGCCTGCTTTCACTACTCGTATTGCTGCTCATGTCTTCCGGTGCGCTCCTCGCCCAGTATTCTCCTGCGGGGGTGTGGAAAACCATTGATGACAAGTCAGGAGAGCCGAGGTCACACGTTGAAATTTTTGAACAGAACGGCAAGTTTCACGGCAAAGTCGTGCGCCTGCTGCGCAAGGGGCCCGAGACTCGCTGTGAAAATTGCAGCGGCGCCAAAAAAAACCAGCTCATCCTCGGCATGACGATTGTTGAAAATCTACGTGCCGCTGAAGGTTTTTGGCAGGGAGGTACTATCCTCGACCCTGAGAGTGGCAATGAATACACTTGTTCTGTATGGTTTGACCGCGGCCAGCCCAATGAGCTCCGCGTACGCGGCCGCCACTGGAGCGGTCTCTACCGTACACAAACCTGGTACCGGGTTCAATAACTGCCCTCCTGTTGGATCGGTGTATCAGCTGCGGTGAGCATTGGGGCATAGCTACTCAATTGCTTACCGCAACTGTCTTTCTCCCCCAGGCTACTACGCACAGCAAATCTCGTCAATCGACCGCCAGTGGCAAAACTTTAACAATTATGGGGCAATAAGGCAAGCAATACATCAGTTATTACCATGATTATTCTCACCAAACGCTTGCTATGTCATGAATTTTACATCAAACAGCATTATCGCCTATATCTACGGAGAAACCAATTTGTCAGAATCCCTCTCCATCGAGCATGCTCTGGATGCCGACCCGCTGCTGGCAGCAGAATACAGAGAACTCGCCAGCGCGAAAAAAGAATTTCCCAAGGCCATGTTTAATGCTCCTCCAAGAACCCTGCAGGCTATCTTGCGCTACAGCGAAAAAACGCGCATGGAGCAGCAGGTATAATCTCCTTGCCACTACCCCACGACACTTCATGTTGCCGGTGCCAAAGCCGGCTGCCACCAAGCTTAGCATATTCGGTATTTCCACGCCGGGCTCCGACTGTGCCTTTCCCGCTACACTTGTGCCTTTATCAGCTACATAGTGCTTCCCATACTTGTTCAATAAAGTAAGCGACGTACAAAAAACAGCTCGGTATTTCCGTTGTCAACGAAGTCTGAATTCGCTCTCATCGTTTTTCTGGTGTTTTTTATCTGAAAAACATGTGTTTTTTGAGAGAATCAGCGCTAATTTGCACTAGCAAAGACAGGGTAGTCCGCAGCTGCATACAGCTTATGCTGCGGTCCTGTTGGTACTATAACTGAGGATTTTGGCAGCTATGAAAGATAAGACGATGGCCGGCATTCTGGCGCTCTTTTTAGGGGTTTTTGGCGTTCACCGTTTTTACCTTGGACAGATCGTGTTGGGGATGGTATATTTGTTCATACCGCCTGTGTCCGTTTTGCTGGGTATCATCGATGCGATGGTGCTCCTGTCCATGGACCAGGACAAATTTAATGAGAAATACAACCGCCGCTACCTTGAAAAACTTGAAAAATCAGGTAAAAAAAGAGATAAGAAAGCTTACGATGATCAATATCGGCGGAGCAACCGAGATGCGCAGGCATCGGCCGTCAGGTCAAGTCAGGCACTGATGAGCAGTGGGCTCAAAAAATACAAAGGCTACGAGTACGAGGCTGCACTGGCGGATTTTCAGGAAGCCCTGGGCACCAGCCCACGGGATCCTGAGGTACATTTCATGCTGGCCAGCACCTACTCCCTGCTTGAAAATACAGACCGCGCTTTTTTTCATCTTGACAAAGCTGTCGCTTTTGGTATAACCGACCGCGCACGCATCAAAACAGAAGACGGACTTGCTTTTTTGCGCAGCCAGGACGCCTTCCTTCAATTCGAGGAAAATGGCTACCGCCTGCTCGCAAGCGTTGGCGACCGCAGCGGGGAGTTATCAGGTGCAGCAGAAGGCATGGTTGGCAGTGACCTGCTCGACCAGCTCAGCCGGCTTGAGAGCCTGCGCAATCGGGGGCTGCTCACCGAAGAGGAATTTGAAGGGCAAAAGCGGAAACTATTCCGGTAGTGGTCGACGGCAACAGTTGTAAAACTGATTTTTGTCGGCCGTAAGCCTATAACTTAATCTTGGTTGGTTCGTTATAAAAGCATGTACAATATTGCTGCAGGAAATTCAGCCATTGCATTTACCAATTTACTACTGCCCATGATCGCGGAAAGCCTGATGACCAATGCCATTATCCCGCTGCGGACCTCCGACACGGGCAGTACTGCCCTGGCAATCATGAACGAGAATTTTCTCCGTCACCTGCCCATTGTCAATAACGAGCAGTTGCTGGGTGTTTTGTCAGAAGATGACGTATTTGACAATGATATGGAAGAAGCCGTGGGCTCCTACAAGCTGGGCATATCGAATGCCCGGGTACGGACGACCGATCACGTCTACGAAGTCATGCGACAGCTGGCTGAGTACCAGCTTACCATCATCCCGGTGATTGATCCGGAGGGCAATTATGCCGGTATGATTACGCTGGAGGATGCTTTCCGCTTTTTTGCTGAGTCCAATCCTTTCAGAGACCCCGGTGGCATTATCGTCCTTGAAGTCTCGCGACAAGACTACAGCATGAC
>JAUMBM010000234.1:0-4604 GCA_032115735.1 Saprospiraceae bacterium | reverse complement strand
GCAGGCAATCCTGCTGGTATGCTTTATTTTGGTGGCGATACACCAGAAAGAGGATGCCGACGCCTGTGCCGATGAAAACCAGAAACTTGGCTGTATTGATGAGAGTTCTTTTCAAAGGGGAAGTTGGTTGTTAGAAAGGTGCAAAGATACGGAAGCCTGCTAGCTTAGGCAAGATATTATTTGCTGCACAGGAAAGGGTGGGGTCATACCATCATTGGCAGCTGCGCCGCCAATGATGGTATGTTTTTTTTTGTGATTTCGCCGCTGAGGCGGCGAAATCACGTAGGGGAGTTCCAATCATTGGCAGCTGACGCCGCCAGTGATTGTCTGTTTTTTTTTGTGATTTCGCCGCTGAGGCGGCGAAATCACGTGGGGAAGCTTCAATCACTTGTGGCGGCGGCCGCCTCTTCGCGCCATGCGCGGAAGAGCGCGTAGCTTTTATCGGGAAAAAGAAAGCTGCCCAGCAGCATGCCTGCTACACTAGCCAGCAGGCCGGGGAGGATGGGCTGAGTGTGGTCGTAGTAGCTGCAAATCATCCATACCAGCATGCCCAGGCTCACCGATGCCAGCGCCCCCTTGTCCGACGCCTTTTTCCAGTAAAGCCCTGCTGCCAAAGGCACAAACAATGCCACGAGGCTGAGCGAACTCGACTGTTCTGCCAACTTAAATATATTGGATTCGCGGCCGGCCATGAGGGCCGAACAAAGTGCCACGCCCAGCACACTCAGGCGCATGATGCGCAGCAACTGCTTATCTGTGAGGTTGGAAAAATAAGGCCTGATGAGGTTTTCACCAATGACTGTCGCGGGCGCCAGCATAGCACCCGAGGTGGTACTCAGGATAGCGGACAACAGGGCGCCAAAAAACAAAATTTGCAGCATACCGCTCCCGTGCTCGAGCACCATGCGCGGAATGAGCATCTGGTGCTCATCGTCGTTCATGCCGGGATACAGAAATTTACCCCACAAACCAATGAATAAGGGGATAAAACCAATCACGAGATACATTACAGCAGCAATGTAAGAAGCCCTGACAGCCGTATTTTCCGACTTAGCTGCCATAATGCGCTGAAATATGTCTTGTTGTGGTATTGACCCCAAGCCGACAGTTATCCAGGCACCGATATAAAGACTTATGCTCCCCCAGTTGCCCTCGGGCAAAAAATTAAAAAAACCCGCCGGCTGGGCATTGATGACCGGCATGAAGCCCCCCGCCTGCTGATACATCTGCCAGCCCAGCGCCAGCAAGCCAATGATAATCATTATCGACTGAAAAAAATCGGTAATCGAGACCGCCCACATACCCCCGATGTAGGTATACACCACCACAATAAAAGCACACAACGCTATGCCATACGACAACTCAATACCCGCCAGCGTTTTGAGTACATAGGACATGGCCACCAACTGCGCTGCAATCCAGCCAAAATACGAAGGCACCATACATACGGCCGAGATAAATTCCGTGCGATGAGAAAACCGGCGTCTAAAAAAATCATTGAATGTCAGCACATTAAGCCTGTACAGTGGTCGCGCAAAAAACCAGCCTACCAAAAATAAGCAGAGAGAAGCCCCAAAAGGATCTTTAATCACCGCCAGCAGGCCGCCCTGTACAAATTCGCTGGAAGACCCCATGATGGTTTCGGAACCAAACCAGGTAGCGAATAAAGCCGAAGCAGCCAATGCAAGCGGCAGGCCCCGACCTGCAATCACGTAATCCCGGGTAGATTTTACCCGGCGGCTGGCCCATGCGCCTATGGCCAGCGTAACCAGCAGATAAACAGCAACAAACCCTAGAAGCATTCCACACCCGTTTTGAGCCGGGAAAAATACTGCAATTTATTAAGAGCGTATTCAGGATTTTTTGCCTGAGGCAAAAAATCCTGAATACGCTCTTAGACTTTTATATTTTTTTTGCTGTTTTATAAGTATGTTACACGCCCTGTATTGTCAGGTCGTCATATATTACAAAAATCGAATATCATGGCCAAGAGCGCATCCCATTTGATTACGCTGGTGCTGGTGATGCTCAGCTTTTCCCTCGAAGCACAATATTTCGGGAGAAACAAGCCCAATTATGAGACCTTTGAGTTTGAGGTACTGCGCTCTCCGCACTTTACGCTTTACCACTACCTCCGCAATGAAGCCGTAGCTGAGCAGTTTCTCGGACAAGCGGAAGAGTGGTACAGTCTGCACCAGCACGTATTGCGCGACACCATTGAGGAATCCAATCCTATCGTCCTGTACGGCAACCACGCCGATTTTCAGCAGACCAATACGGTAGGCGGCAACATTGGTGTGGGCACCGGGGGTGTTACCGAAGCCTTCAAAAACCGGGTGGTGATGCCCATAGCGATGAGCAACCAGCAGACGCACCATGTACTGGGGCACGAACTGGTGCACGCCTTTCAGTACAACATGATACTCAAGGGCGACTCCACCTCGATGCGCAACCTCGGCAACCTGCCGTTGTGGATGATTGAAGGGCTGGCCGAATACCTGTCGATAGGCGGCGTGGATGCGCATACCGCCATGTGGATGCGGGATGCGGTGCTGCACGATGACGTGCCCAGCCTGCGGCAGCTCAACAACCCCCGCTACTTCCCCTACCGCTACGGGCAGGTTTTCTGGGCCTTCGTCACCGGGCTGGCGGGCGACGACGTTATAGAGCCTCTTTTTACGGGTACTGCCAAATATGGCTTTGATATCGCCTGTCAGCTGTACCTGAAGATGAGCAGTGACAACCTGTCGACCCTCTGGGTCAGTGCCCTCACTAATCACTACAAGCCCTATCTGGGCGACCAGAAGGAACGCTTTGTCGGCAAGGTCATTGCCGGTACGGACCAGGCCGGTCGACTCAACATATCGCCGGAGATCAGCCCGGACGGTCGCTACCTTATTTTCATGTCAGAGCGGGACGTCTTTGGCATAGACCTGTTTTTGGCTGAAGCCCGCAGCGGAGAGATCATCCGCAAGGTAGCCTCTGCCACCCGCAGCGGTCACATTGACGACTTCAACTACATAGAATCCTCCGGCACCTGGAATCCGCGAAGCAATCAGTTTGCTTTTGTAGGCGTCTCTAAAGGAGAAAACATCCTGATAATCAAGGATACAGAGACCGGAAAATCGATCAGCGAAACGCTGTTACCCGGCATTCCGGCCTTTAGCAATCCGGCCTGGTCGCCCGACGGGCGCAGTATTGTGGTAGTAGGGCTGGCAGACGGGCAGACAGACCTTTACCAGTACGAGTTGCGAAGTCAGAAAGTAACGCGGCTTACCAACGACCGCTATGCCGAGCTTCACCCCAGTTGGTCGGCCGATGGCAGCCGGCTGTTTTTCAGTACCGACCGGCTGAGTCTGGACCGCGGCATACGCACAGCAGGCAAGCTGACCCACAACCTGGCCTCGCTGGAGCCCGGCAGCGGCCAGCAGCAGCAGTACGATATTTTTCCGGGTGCCGACAACCTCAATCCGCGGGAGGATGCCAATGGTCACCTTCTTTTCATCTCTGACCGGGATGGTTTTCGCAACCTCTACCGCTACATACCCGGCACCGACTCCGTCTTTCAGCAGACAGACCTGTTGACCGGCGTGAGCGGTATCACCCATTTTTCGCCGGCTTTTAGTGTTGACCGCAGGCGCAACCGCGTGGTGTACACCTATTTTAGTCAGCAAGGTTACCGTATTTACCAAGCTGATGCTGAAGACATGCTCAACAAGGCTGTTGACCCACGCGCGGTGGACATGGAAGCTGCCCGCCTGCCGCGGGTAAACCCCAGAGCACCGCTGGTAGTTGACGAGCAGTTGGCACAACTGAAGGCAGAAGCTCCGGCGCCCCTGTCCATGACCAAGGAATCCTACCGCCCCAAATTTCAGCTCGACTACGTCGGCGGGGGTGCGGGTGTGGGCGTTGGCACCAACAACGTTTTTGGCACCACAAATGCCTTAGTCGGCGGCATCGACCTGCTGTTTAGCGACATGGTTGGCAACAACCAACTGATGAGCAGCCTTTCCCTCAACGGAGAGATTACCGATTTTGGTGGTGCGCTGACCTACATCAATCGCAAGCAGCGGGTATCGTGGGGAGCGTCGCTCTCGCACTTCCCCTTTCGCAGCTTGTCGGGGCTTGAATTTGAGCCCCTGGATACGGTGACCGTCGGCAACCAGTCGGGGCTTTTCGACCGCAGCTCCTACTTCCTCAACCGACTTTTTCAGGATCAGCTGGGCTTTTTTGCGCAGTATCCGTTTAGTACTACTTTCCGTCTTGAGACGAGCGCCTCTTTTGCGGTATACAGCAACCGGGTAGACAGGTATGATACCTACTACTACCCTGGCACGTTTCTGTTTTTTGCGCAGCAGCGCGAGCGCGTTGAGCGCGGCGGCGGCTTCACCCTGGGGCGAGCTGAGCTGGCTGCTGTTGGCGACAAGTCCTATTTTGGCCTCACCTCCCCCCTCAGCGGCAGCCGTTACCGGCTGGGGGTGGAGCAATTTTTCAGCGACTTTCAATTTACGGCTCTTACGGCCGACTATCGGAAGTATCATTTTTTCAGGCCGGTAGGGCTGGCCTTCCGTGTGCTGCACTACGGGCGCTACGGCAAGAGTGCC
>JAUMBM010000233.1:0-10503 GCA_032115735.1 Saprospiraceae bacterium | reverse complement strand
GTCAGACTCTTTACCGTGAGCGGACAGCTGCTCCGCGAACAACCGGTTATGCTGAGCGAAGGGGCACAAATGCTGCCAATCCGTATCCACGACCTGCCCAAAGGCTTCTATCTGCTCCAGCTCAATACGGGCGCAGGAGCACACACGATGAAGTTTAGCGTGCAGTAAATGGGTAAAATAAAAAAGCCGGCGCCGCAGCTATGCAGCGCCGGCTTTTTTATTTCACCGGTTACAGCCGGCCAAATGCCCGGCTTGTATCCAGGCAGCCGCTGTCGCTACCGCTGCCGGCTTGCCTACATCGAGCCAATAGCCCTCAGTATGCGGGTAGCCAATCACCCGCTCCGCGATATCAACGCGCAAAAAGGTGTCGATAATCGAAAATACAGCACCCTCCTCCCGGGGCATGTAGTTGAAGATGGAGGAACTCAGCACCGCTATGCCGCTGTAGGCCATCGGTTGTACCTCCCTGCCAACATGCCGCCACTTGCGCTCGCCCCGCTCGCTGTGCGCCCAGCCGCACAGCTCCCGCGCTGCATCAAACAGCAGCTGCCTCGAACTGCTTCGCTCCCGAATGGCCAGGGTGGCCGTCTGCCCCCCCGCCCGGTGGTAAGCGAAAAGGGCAGCCAGATCTATGTCAGACAGTATGTCTACATTGTGTATCAAAAACGGCTCCCCTTCCAGCAGCGGACGAGCCTTCAGCAGCCCCCCGCCGGTATCCAGCAGCCGCTGGCGTTCATCAGACAGCAGAATCCTGATACCCCAGTCCTCGCGCCGGCGCAGAAAATCAATGATCTGATCGCCATAGTGATGCAGGTTGATCACCACTTCCTCAAAACCACAGGCAACCAGCCTGCCCAGATTGATCTCCAGTAGGCTGCAACCATCAATCTCCACCAACGCCTTGGGGCAGTTGTCTGTATAGGGACGTAGCCGGGTGCCCAGACCAGCCGAAAATAGCATCGCTCGCATACAGTAAGTTGTTGTAATGGGTAAAAATACACTTTCAAAGCGTCTTTTTTGCGCCTTCAGTTATGCGTTCAAACGAAAGCGGCTGTTTTTTGTTCGTTGTTATATGCCTGCTCGCAAGGAATACCCGCAGATGAACCACCTGCCCACCCTACGACGGCTGCTTCCATATACGCTCTTTTTAAGTCCACCGATATGATTCAACACTGGCTGGCCAAAATGCTCCTCTTTCCGTTTTCACTCCTCTACGGGCTGGGCGTCCTCATCCATACAGGGCTCTACCGACTCGGTATCCTTAAAGCCATGTCCTTCGATGTCCCGGTCATCACTGTCGGAAATCTGTCGGTCGGGGGCGCCGGCAAATCCCCTCACATCGAGTATCTCGTCAACAGCCTGCAGGCGTATATCCGCATCGCTACCCTCAGCCGCGGCTACCGCCGCAAAAGCAGGGGCTTTATGGTGGTGGAACCGCAGATGAATGCCGAACAGGCAGGGGATGAACCCCTGCAGTTTAAAAGAAAATTTCCCGAGCTCCTGGTAGCAGTCGCTGAAGACAGGGCGCTGGCCATCCCCAATCTCATGGTGGAGCAACCCAATACCCAGCTTATCCTGCTCGACGATGCCTTCCAGCATCGCGCCGTCAAAGCAGGCCTCAACATCCTGCTCACAGAGTTCGACAGCCCTTTTACCCGCGACTGGCTGCTGCCAGCCGGCCGCCTGCGCGAGTTGCCGGCCGCCTGCCAGCGCGCCGATATCATCATCGTGACCAAATGCCCGCCCTCCGTTTCAGCAGCCGAACGCGCACAGCTGCTGGCCGAACTCAAGCCACTGCCTCACCAAAAAGTCTTCTTTAGCTACTATCGCTACCTGCCTCCCTACTTCTTATTCGACCGCCATACCGAACTACAGCTTTCTCCCGAACTGGAGGTGCTGTTCGTCAGCGCTATCGCACGCACAGAGTATGCCCTCGCTTACCTCAACAGGCAGGTGGCAGACGTGAGAGTAATGGAATACGAAGACCACCACTACTTTAGTCGCTATGACATAGGCCAGATCCACAAGGCTTTCGAACGCATAGAAACCCCCTCAAAAGTTATCATCACCACCGAAAAAGATGCTACCCGCCTCGAACTCCATCGCAAATACCTCCACGAAAACCAATTGCCCGTCTTCGTACTGCCCGTAGAAGTGGCCTTCCATTTCGACCAGCAGCAGGAATTCGATGCCACTATCCGGCAGTTCCTGCTGGATTTTACGGTCTAATCCGGCCGTCCGGCCAGCACACAACTGTACGTCTCCCGCCCCTGCCTGCCGTCGGGCCGGTAATAGTGTACCTGCACGGCATAAATGCCGGTCCGCGCCCGCTGCCCGCGCAAAGTCGTGCCGTCCCACTGGTAGTGCCCGCTGCCCGCCAGCAAGGCCCGCCTGCCCAGCCGCATGATCTCCCGCCCCTCCAGGTCATAGATACGCACATCAGCAACATAACCCGCCGCCGGCATCTCATAGGTCAACAGCATAAAATCCTGATAACCATCCCCGTCAGGTGAAAAAATATTTTCAGGCAACTGAAAATACCGCGCCTGCCCCGCCGCTTGCGGGGGCGCAAAGGTGCGCAGCTGGCTGTTGGGTGCCGTAGGGGTGGCGTAGCCGGCCATGCTGGCGGCCGAGTGCCAGTTGTCCTGGCGGTTGCCCGGCTGGTCGGGGAATATTCGCTCCAGACTGATACCGTCCACTTCCGTCAACAAAGGTGAATGCCACGATTCGGTATAATCAATGCTGTCCAGCATGACCAGCTGCGCATCGTACAGGCTTACATTGCCCCGATCATCAGGCATGCCGGGCAGGGACTGCAAGAAAAGTTTGTCAGGCACCGCTACGTTGTAGCGGGCCAGAATGTCAGCCGGCGAGGGGCTGAAAGCCGCATACTCCCCGGGCAGCAGCAGCCCGCCGGCACTGATGCGGCGAAACTCAGCCTGCGGCAGCAGCTGACTGTTGCCAATGTACAATCCGTTGAGGCTGATTATCTTGTCTGACCGGTTGTAGATTTCTGCAAAATCGGCCCCTCCGCTCTGGGGGTTGAACAATAGCTCGTTGATGATGAGGTCTCCCGCCAGCGGGGGCTCAGGCAGCCCCAGCCGGTAGCTGGTCGTATCCGCCGCATTGCCAAGGCAATCGGCTATGCCGGCCAGCACCTGCATCCGGTACAGCTGCCCGGGGCGCAGGCTGTCCTGTAAAAAAATACGCAGGTCGCGGCCGTCGTTGTCTGCGACAACGTCCGCAATATCCACCCGGGGCAAAAACTGAAAATTGCCGGGCGCTTCCGCCTGCTCCGGCGCCAGCGCTTCGTCATACTGCAGCACAAGCTCGCTGGCCGAGGACACCACCAGCTGCTGTAGCCGCGGCGGCTGCAGGTCGGGCGGCAGTTGCGCCAGCGAACTCCCCGCGCCGGGCGTCCCGCCGGCCACCGCCAGACTGGCATGCCAGTTGGCAGCACAGTCAGCAGGTCCTGCCTCATCTCGCATCTCCAGACTGTAGCCACCCTCGCTGCGCAGCTCATCCCGGTACCAGCCGGTCGAGTAGGTGAGTGTGAGCAGCCGAATTCCCTGCGGATCGAGCAGGCTAAGGGTACTGCCGCTATTGTTCAAGGCCGGAAAAGCAGGCATACCCGCTACCCGGCCGTAGGCCGAAAAAGTGGCCAGCTGATCGGCCCGGCATAGTAGCAGCCGCTCACCGGGAGCCAGCAGCCCCCCGGGCAGCGGCTGCACACTGCCACCCACCGAAAGACTGTAGTCAGATAATGCCAATAGCTTATCCGACCGGTTGAGCAACTCCAAATATTCAGCATTGGGCAGCCCCACCGTCGGGTTCGGGTCAGCCATGATTTCCGTAATAACCAGCTCCTGCCAGCCAGCCCGACCCGTCAGCACAAAAGGGAAAGTATACTGTAATCCCGGCCGAAGGTTGCCACGGAGGTCCGCCAGACTATCTATATATAAGGTGTAGGTCTGCTGGTTGGTGAAAGGACTGCCAAAAATCAGGCTGAGCGTATCCCCGGCCAAAGGGTCGTATACAACAGCCTCCGGCTGCCCCTGCCCGCCATCCAGCCAGTAATGCGCCGGATTCACAGCCATGGCCACAGCCAACGGCTCATCAACAACAAGGCCGATCGACCGCCCGTCCAGCGCATACGCAGAAAGCACGTTGGGGCCCTCACGGTCTTCATACAAGGGGCCTATGGAAAAATCGTCGAAAAAAAAGTGGCTCGAGCGACTCGCCGTATACAGGCAACCCAGACCTGTATACACCCCCATCGCATAGGTGTCATCCGTCACACTGCCTTCCTCCTGCAGGTCGTCACCGCCGCTGTAGTCGGCCGCCAGCCGCCACTCACCGGTCGGCCAACGCGTAATGGCTACCCGCACCACAGCGGTGCTGCCGCCCATGGCGCCCTCCCGGCCGCGCAGCAACAATACACGCTCGCTGCCGTCCTGTCGGTACAGCTCCAACGCGTCAGTATTGCCACTCACGCCACCCAACTGCAAATAGTAACCGGTAAACGAACTGCTGCCGGGGGGGTGATCCGTCGCAAGGTACCAGCGGCACAGGTTGGCCGCCGAAGGGGAGAAGTTGAGGAAAAAAAAGGCCTCCCAATACGTGCTGTCAGCGACAGCCGTAGGAGCCGTGCTGTACAGATAACGGGCGTTGCTGCCGGCAGCAGCCGTATCGTTTAGCTGTAAACGGCTATTTATGACAGCAAACCGCTCAACGTCACCCAGCCAGCCGGGTGCGGAACTAAAATCGCCGTCAGAGAAATCATCCACCCATTGGGCTGATAGCGAAAGGGTGTTAATTGTTAAGAGCGCGAAAAAAAGGGCGTGTTTCATATCTCAAATATAAAGAAATACACATGAATGCTACTATCTTTACCCGCGAAAATGGAGCACCTTTTCAGGAATTTTTGCCGAAGATAAAAACGATGCGTTTTTCATGCTTTTTGCGTTTCACAACAGCCTGCCTGAGGCCGGATGACCCCCAAAAATAACTGAACAACAATTCGTTGACTACTTGTCGGCAGAAAATCCCGAACAGAAGCCATGCGGGAGTCTTACATCTTCTTGTTTTAACGCAATGAATGGATTAACATGAAAGTAGCTGTCGTAGGAGCCACAGGCCTGGTGGGTGGCGTAATGAGTAAAGTGCTGGAAGAGCGCAATTTTCCGGTCAGCACCTTTATCCCGGTGGCGTCGGAGCGCTCCATAGGCAGCCAGGTGAAGTTTCGGTCCGAATCTTATGAGGTAGTGAGCATGGAAGAGGCTATCGCGGCTAAACCCGATCTCGCCCTCTTCTCAGCAGGCGGCACTACCTCCCTGGCTTTTGCTTCCCGTTTTGAGGAGGTGGGGACAATCGTGGTGGATAATTCTTCCGCCTGGCGTATGCACCCTTCCATCAAACTGGTGGTGCCGGAGGTCAATGCACATCTGCTGACCGCCGCCGACAGAATCATCGCTAATCCCAACTGTTCTACTATACAGATGGTGACTGCCTTGCAGCCACTGCACCGCGCGTATGGTATCCGCCGACTGGTTATCTCTACCTATCAGTCGTTTACAGGCACCGGTATGAAGGCAGTCAAGCAGTATCATCTGGAAAGCAAAGGCTTCGTGCCCAAAGCAGATGAAATGGCCTATCATTATCCAATCTTCGGCAATTGCATCCCGCAATGTGATGTTTTTTTGGATAATGATTATACCAAAGAGGAAATGAAACTCGTTCATGAGACGCGCAAAATCCTCGGCGCCGACCATATCCGGATTACCGCTACCGCTGTTCGGGTGCCGGTCGACGGCGGGCATTCCGAATCGGTCAATGTAGAGTTTGAACGACCTTTCGAACTGGTCGAACTCAAATCGCTGCTGCAACAGGCACCGGGTATTGTGCTGCAGGATGATCCGGCTTCTTTCTCTTACCCTATGCCGCTGTTCGCTAAGGATAAAGACGAGGTCTTTGTGGGCAGAGTGCGCAGGGATGAATCCGTAGACAATGGCCTCAACCTTTGGATCGTAGCGGATAACCTGCGCAAAGGGGCGGCTACCAACGCAGTACAAATTGCAGAGTATCTCCTGCACAAAGGACTGCTGATGGCAGGCTAAGTCGTTTTTTATGTCGCTTTACTCGAAATAAAAGCCAATTCTCTGAAAAAGCGCTATTTTTGTCTGTCGTTATCGATCCTTAGGGATCGGTCTTACATGCAAACGCTGACGTTATTGTTAATGTACTACATTACGCTATCATGAAGAACAAACTTGTGCTTTGGGGTGCCAATACCCAGGATGAAAAAGTACTGGTAGCCATTGAACTGCTCCCGGACAACAACAGGGTAATCACTTACCTGTTCCCGGAAGCTATCGCAACAGACGACTTTTATCTGAAGATGAAAGATCAGTGGCGTGTTGATCAGACTGTCGATTTTCCCGAAGGGTATCAGAAAATCGAAAGCGAACTTAGCATGAATGATCTGCTGCCGGCTGATATCAAAGTCGACAGAACGGATCTCATACAGCGGGCACAAACGGAATGGCACTACATCGTGCTCTCCAACAAGCTCAATCATGCCTATCGTTCCGAACTCGAAGAAATGGAAGAACGTGCAGCTAAGCTCGATCGCTTCGATAGTGAGCTGTGGGATGCACTCAAGGCTTTTTGGGATAAAGTACAAAACCAGGTACGCGACAGACATCTGTTGCGCGAACACGCAGATCTCCTTCGCGACAGAACCAATACGGCTTTCAACCAGCTTAAGGGACTCCGCAGCCGTATGGATGAAGAATTCCGCAATCGCTCACGCGAAAATGTCGACAAGTTCTTCGCTGCGCTCGATGATGCCGAACGGCGCATCAACGAAGGCCTCCATTTGTCTAAAGTCTTTGATGAACTCAAAGGCATGCAGCAGAAGTTCCGCGAAATCGATTTCACCCGCGATCATCGTACCAAAGTCTGGCAGCGCCTGGACAATGTGTTCAAAATGCTGAAAGATAAACGCTTCGGAGCGGCTTCTGAAAATACAGAGGCCGTCGCTGCACCCGATCGTACCAACCGCCGCTACGAGGGGCTGGTCGCTGCTATCGATAAAATGGAGAAATCCATAGAACGCGATGAAGCAGATCTCTCTTTCCAAAAGAAGAAAATCGATACAACCGATGGCCAACTGGAAGCACAGATCAGACAGGCCAAAATCGTTATGATCGAACAGCGCATACAGTCAAAACGCGAAAAACTCAATGAAATGCTGCAAACTCGGGTACAACTCGAAGACAGGTTGCAGAAGATTGAGGAGCGCGAACTGAAGCGCAAGGAAAAAGAACGTCTCGAAGAGGCTAAAGAGGCCGTTAAAGAGAAAATCGCCGGCGAAATTAAGGCGCAACACGATGCCTTGGCCGATGATCAGGAAAAACTCGAAAAAGCTGCCGCTTCACTGACTACCAGACCAGAGGCTAAAGCCAAACCTGCTGCTCAGCCACTCGGGGCTATCGTCGATGCAGTCTCCACAACGCTCAGCGAGTCCGTCGAAGATCTCGTAGATACAGTCAAGGCAATCTCCTCCGTCATCGCTGATCAGGTCGAACAAACCGTAGAAGAGGTTAAAGAGGCTTGGGCTGAAGATTCAGATAAGGCTGAAACAGCAGAGGGTGACGTACAGGCCGAGGCCAAATAACACGTCCTCATAGCTTAAGGGAATAACGAAAAAAGGGTCCGGCGGTTTTCCGTCAGACCCTTTTTTCGTTATGTACCCCCTTTTTCACAGCCCGCTAAGCCGCATAAAGGGGCTTTTTTCTATAAAAAATAGACAAAAAAGATTTTTGGAAAAATTATTATTTTCACAAAAAGACTAGATTTGGGGGTTGTAATCCTTTTTAAACAGGGTTTTATATGTTTTTTAGGGTTTAGTTATTTTTCACAAACCTACTTTTTTGTCCTTGTATGGCCTGTAAACTCGTCGCATCTTTGTATTGTGAGAAGAAGATAGGGGAGACGGAAAGGAAGCGATAAACTCTCACCATGCTTTCGAAGGTTGGCATGAATTTTGAATAAGAATGTTCATGGGATTATGATTAGCGGTGGGAAGTCCCGATCAACTGGGTCGGGACATCTCCACACTTTCAGAAGCTCATCAAGATATAGCACATATCTGAAGGCACAAAAAAGGCGGGCAATAAATTACCCGCCTGCTTAGGTCGCGTTCAAGGGACTATGAAAATCGTTCCTGAGATTACAATTTGTTAAGTTGTGTGGTTCAACTTCGTAAAGGTCGTGATCAACGGTGCAAAGATATGTTAAATTGTTAGCCTTACTAGTCCTTTGGCAACAATTTTTAGCGCTTGTCAATTTTTTTTAGGATATGTTCATGGGATTATGGTAAAAGTCGCGTACAAACGGTACGCGACTTTTTTTTTGCCCATACCTGCCCCCACACAGAAGCGACAACTTACCAGGCTGATTTTCCCTGGCTCCCAAGATTGGTGCACAAAAAAAGCCGCCCTTTCGGACGGCTCTCAAGAAGGAAAGTTCCTTCATACCACTATAATGCACTGCTCTGGCTACTCGAACTTGAGATAGTCCACGCCATCTGCCTGCTTTTGCAGACTTGCACCCGCCTGTGGCTTGCCCGGAGGCTCCGCCAGAGCGGCCAGGGTGCAGAGGAGGACATCAACTTCGGGTACCTCTTGCTGGAACAAAATTCTTTGCCCAACTACCAGTGCCGGAATGCCTATTATGCCGTATTCCATGAGTTGGTCAATCTCCGTGACCTCTTCAATACAGGTGCTGAGCCCCAACCGCCGCAGGGCTTCTTCCACGCGCTCTTTTAAGAGCCGCATGCGCGCCGATTCACTAACCCCCAAAATACGTACCTTGTCAATCATCTAAGGCTTGTCATTTAGCCGTTCTGTAATCATCCAGACTGATGGGCGCATCGGCCAAAGCCTTAATTATGTCATGTGTCGTTAAGATGCCTACCAAACGATCACCTTCTACAATCGGCAGGGCATGCAGCCTGTTGGTCTTGAATACTTCCAAAGCCGTGCGTATCGGCTCCTGGCTGTCAACTTTCGCCAACCCGCGAATCATAATCTCCGAAACCTTCCAGGCACGCAAATGCGCCTCCTCGTTCAACCGGTCAGTCGCTGTCTGCGCCCGACCATGCAGAAAGTAGAGGAAGTCTGTCTTGCTTAGTATACCTTGTATCTTGTCGTCTGCAATAACCGGAATGTGGTGTATGTTGTGTTGGTCAAAAACTTCCTTCACACGGTACAATGAATCTTCCGGTGAGACGGTGATGACATCGGCCGTCATAAGTGTTGAAACAGGAGCCAAAACATTCATAGTGCATTATTTTATAGTTTCAATTCAATCGCTTTATGGCTGCAATTTCCGCCAATTATGCCTAACGTCAGGGTGATTTTTGTCACCGTCTTACTTTGATTTTGGTCAAATGCTTGTACCGGGCATCGTTTTTATCTTTATATTTGTTTGTAAACTACTACCGCTATTGTGAGGGATATTCATGGAATAGAGGAAATTAATGAGGCAGCCCTGCGCTTGCAGGCAATTATCGAGACAGCCATCGATGGGATCATCACAATCAGTGAGCGCGGTATCATCGATCATATCAATCCGGCAGCAGCAGCACTCTTTGGCTATGACCCGCAGGAGGTCGTCGGTCAAAATATTAAAATGCTTATGCCCAGCCCCTATCACGAGGGGCATGATGGTTATCTTCAGCGCTATCACGAAACCCGTAAGGCGTATATCATTGGCATCGGCCGGGAAGTCGAAGGACTCAGAAAGGATGGCCGAATATTTCCGATCCGCCTGGCCGTGAGCGAGATGATCATCCATGATAAGCGTATGTACACGGGTATCATCCACGATCTTACTGATGTCAAAGCGGCAGAAGCCCGTGTACTCGAACTCAACCGCCAACTCGAAAATAAGGTGGCAGAGCGAACAGAAGAACTCGCCAGGGCTATCGACCGACTTCTCGGAATCAATCGCAAACTGGAAAGGGAAATCAACGATCGCCAAAGTGTCGAACATGCACTGCGGGTACGCGAACAGGAACTCCAACAGGCACTCGATAAGGAAAAAGAACTCAATGCACTCAAAAGCCGCTTCGTTAGCATGGCTTCTCATGAGTTTCGTACACCCCTGAGTACCATCCTCTCTTCTGTCGAACTGGTCGAAATGTACCAGCGCGAGGATCAGCAGGATCGCCGCACCCGACACATCGAACGCATAAAAACAGCCGTCAGTAATCTCACCGATATCCTCAACGACTTCCTGTCGCTGAGCCGACTGGAAGAGGGACGCATCGAAAGTCAGCCCGAACCTTTCCTGCTGGAGGATTTTATCACCTCAACCATCGATGAGGTCGAGCATCTTTTCAAAACAGGACAGCGCCTTCACTACCAGGGCGATTATACCCAGTGTACGGTAGTCCTCGATAAGCGCTTCCTGAAAAATATTCTCTTCAACCTGCTT
>JAUMBM010000232.1:0-6501 GCA_032115735.1 Saprospiraceae bacterium | reverse complement strand
GGGGAGTGAAAAAGATGCAGCCTTGCGGCTGGCCCGACTGCGTTTTTTGCAGGAAAGTACCGTCTTCCTTTCTTATCCTTACTATTGGGCTGCTTTTTTGCCTGTAGGCGACATGCGCCCGCTGCGCTAACGCTCTGCTGCAAGCTTCCTGAGCAAATCGCCCGCTCGCTCGCGATATGGATGCCCCTCTTGGGTCGCCAGCTCTTTTAAAAGAGATTCAAGCCGCGCCTGCGCCTCTGGCAGCTGCGCTACCATGCAGAATACCTCACACCACTGCGCATCGAACTTGCGGGCGCTGAAGGTGTAGTTGCGAAAAGTCCTGAATGCAGCTTCTGCCGCCGCATAGCGACCCAGCTTGTAAAGCGTATAGCCCTTCAGGTAAAGACATTCATCCCGGCAACTGCTGTCTGCCAATTGCAGCAGCCCGAGCGCTTCTTCATATTGCCCGGCCGTGTAAAGCACTGCAGCCTGCTCTACTTGCGAGCTTGTCGACTCATCCAATGAGCCTCCCATCCGGATGGAAAGAAAGTCCTCTTCCATAAATACATTGTCCCGGATAGCCGCTAAATTCTTTGGTGGTGCTTCCCGAACCTTCCGTACTACACTGTCCACTACCTGTGAACCGCCAGCGCCCGACGGGGATGAATCCACTAAAGGCGTGGGGACTTCTGCCGGTTTCTGTACATCTTTGCTTTCATCTGCTGCCTGCCAATAAACTATCAGCGCCACTACAATCAATAGCAATACAAGCCACAACATCTTTCCTTTTGACCCCCACCCATTCCAATGGCTGTCAGCTTGCGGAGATGCTTGTTCCTTATCCCAGGCGCGCATTTGCTCCAGCAGGTATGCATTGCGGAGCAGGCGGTTCACCCGGGGCTCAGCGCTGCAGGCAACAACACGCCTCGCAAGTTCCGCATCGGCGGCCATAGCCTCTTCAAAGCGCCTGCTGTCCGCTTCGCTCATACTGCCCTGCACATAATCATCAATATCCTCCCAATCGTAAGCAGAATTCATACATCATTTAATTCGTCGAGTAAGTCGGGACGAGATGCCAAAAATGTCAGTAGCTTCTTTCGGCAGTTATGTACTGCTGCCTTGGCTGCATTTGAATTCTTATATCCCATCATCCCCGAAAGGTTGGCCATACTATACCCTATACTTCTCAATTGTAATAATTGTTTACACCGATCCCCCAATGCTGATAACAGCCTGTCAAGCAACAGCTGTCGGTGCTCCATGTCCGATGGGTTCTCGGTCTCCGTCATCTGCTGAGCATAGGTTGCGTCCCGCAAGTCCCGTCGCCGGGCAGAACGCTGCCGGCCTAAATAGCATTTCCGTGCAATGCCGGCGACAAACGTTGCTATAGCACTTTTTTCCGGCTGGTAGTGACCGTCAGTTACTGCATTGAAAAAAATAATCAGCGATTGCTGAAATATCTCCTGTACTTCATCCTCTCTGCCCCCCCAGTAGATGACCTGACTGTTTACCGCCTGCCACAATTTTCTGTCCTTGTACAAATGTTTCAGCCCTGCATTTATACGCAAAGGATCTTCAGATCTGAGTGCAGCCAGAATTTCAGCGTCTGTAGTAAATAGTTGGCTCATGAATATAGGTTCCTTATACGGAGAGTCGAAGGAAACAACTGCTCATCGACTCTTTCTGAATGAAGCACTGAATATCAGGGGCAGCATTATGGCATTCAACAAGTGAATACCATAAATAAGTACATTATTTAGAACAATATTAAAAACTTAATTGTCAGTTTTCATATCTTTCCACATTAAATTATGACTTCTCTGCTACTCAACCAACTGCAACATGGAACCAAAGCGATTATTTGACTTTATCTACTACCAGCTGGAGCATTACCCGCAGGAAAAAGCCTTCGGCAGCAAAAAAGATGGTGCATGGCGCTATTACAGCACCGGGGCGTTGATCGAAACAGCCAATAAGCTTAGCCGCGGATTGCTGAAACTGGGGGTTAAACCAGGTGACAAAATAGGCCTGGTCGTATACGAAAACCGGGCAGAATGGGCCATCATCGACCTGGCGCTCCTGCAAATCGGCGCCATCAATGTGCCGGTCTACCCAACCATCAGCTCCCGTGAGTATGCTTACATCTTCAACGATGCCAACGTTAAGTACTGCTTTGCCGGCAAGGGCGATCTGTACGATAAGGTGAAAAAGGCGCAACAGGAAACACCCAGCCTGCTGGAAATTTTTACCCTCGACCGCCAGCCCGACCGCCCCTATTGGGAGGATCTGTTCAGCGATGAAGGCCAGGAGGAAGTAGCTCGCATTATGGCAGATGTGCAGCCTGAGGAGCTGGCTACGCTCATCTATACGAGCGGCACCACCGGCAATCCCAAAGGGGTCATGCTCAGCCACTACAACATCGTGGAGAATGTCCGCATGGTCAAAGAGCTCATCCCCGTGAGCCAGGGCGAAATTGTCCTTAGCTTCCTGCCGCTCTGCCACATCTTCGAGCGCGCTGCCATGTATGCTTATACCTACGCGGGCCTGAGCGTCAGCTTTACCGGTACGGACAACCTGGGGGGCGACCACGGCGACCTGCGCAGCATACGGCCACACTTTTTTACTTCTGTACCCCGACTGCTCGAAAAAGTGTACGAGCGCATCTATAACAAAGGCCTCGAACTCACCGGCGCCAAAAAGGCGCTCTTCTTCTGGGCTCTCGGCCTCACCGATGACTACGATTACGATAAGTCTTTCTCCGGCTTTACCGGCTTCAAGTGGCGCCTGGCTGATAAGCTCATCTTCAGCAAGTGGCGCGAAGCGCTGGGCGGACGGGTAAAAGGTATCCTCACCGGCGCAGCACCCTGCCCGGTAAAGGTGATGCGGGTGTTTTCGGCCGCAGGTATCCCTGTCCGCGAGGCTTACGGACTTACGGAGACCTCACCGGGCCTCACGGTCAACCACTACCAGCCGGGTAAGGCGGTCATGGGAAGCGTAGGCCTCGTGCTCCGAAACGTGGAAATCCAAATCGACACGCAAGGAGACTATCGACCCGGCGAAGGCGAAATCATGGCCAGCGGACCCAATGTCATGATGGGCTACTACCAACAATCGGAAGCTACTGCCGCCGTGATCGAAGAAATTGACGGCAAGCGCTGGTTCAGAACAGGTGACGTAGGAACCTGGGTGACCGGCCCGGGCGGACAAAAGTTTCTCAAGATTACCGATCGCAAAAAGGAACTCCTCAAAACGTCGGGCGGCAAGTATGTCGCACCCGCACCGCTGGAAACACGCCTCAAAGAGGAATTCCTCATCGAGCAAATTATGGTCGTCGGCGATCAGCGCAAATTTGTGTCCGCACTGGTGGTTCCCGCAGAGGAAGCCCTGCGCGAATGGTGCCATGCACACGGTGTCCATTGGGAAGGTGTGGCGGCAGCTATTAAACATCCCGAGGTCATCAGCCGCTACCAGCATATCTTTGATAAAATCAATCCCGAATTCAGCCAGATCGATCAGGTGAAGAAGTTTACACTCGTACCTTCTACCTGGGAGGCGGCCAAAACCGATGGCTCCGAATCGGAACTCACCCCCACCATGAAACTCAAACGACGGGTCATCATGGACAAATATGCTGCCGAAATCGAAGCGATGTACGCATAATCGGCACAGCATCAACCCGGGTGGCCGAAAATTGACAATCTGACGCAATTTTTCGGCCACCCGCAAGTTTATGCTGCCGCTAAACTTTTTTTATCTATATATTTGTCAAAGCAATTATTGCCACAACAACTAAATTATATTCGACATGCCTATCTACCATCGACTGGGTAAGTTGCCACAAAAACGGCATACCATTTTTGACAAGCCGGGCGGCGGTCTTTACTACGAACAATTGTTTGGTACGGTAGGCTTCGACGGGATGTCGACGCTGTCCTACCACATCCATCGCCCTACTATGGTGAAAGATATTTTGGGGTCGAAAGACGTCACCCCCAAAATTGCCGTGCAGTACAATATGCACGCTCGCCTGCTCAAAGGTTTTGGCGTAGCGCCTCAGGATGATTTTCTCGATAGCCGCGAGCCTATGCTGGTCAACAGCGACGTACTCGTAGGGCTGGCGGCTCCCCGTAAGTCGCTGGATACATATTTTTATAAAAATGCAGATGCCGATGAGCTGCTGTTCGTGCACCGGGGCTCAGGTGTGCTCCGCACTTTTCTGGGGAATATCCCTTTTGAGTATGGTGATTACCTGCTCATTCCGCGGGGGATGATCTACCAGATACAGTTCGATACCGAAGACAACCGCCTCCTCTATGTTGAATCTCAGCAGCCGCTGTATACGCCTAAGCGATACCGGAATTGGTTTGGACAGCTGCTGGAGCACTCGCCTTTCTGTGAGCGCGACTACAAACTGCCCCAAGACCTGGAAACGCATGACGAAAAGGGCGAATTTTTGATGAAAATCAAAAAACAGGGTCAGCTGCACGAGCTGTTGTATACAACCCATCCTTTCGACGTCGTTGGCTGGGATGGATACAATTTCCCCTACGGTTTTTCCATCCACAACTTCGAACCTATCACGGGCAGAGTGCACCAGCCACCACCGATACACCAGACTTTCGAAACGACCACCTTTGTCGTATGCTCTTTCTGTCCTCGCTTGTATGATTATCATCCGAGAGCTATCCCTGCGCCTTACAATCATTCCAATATCGATTCCGATGAGGTGCTCTACTACGTCGATGGCGATTTCATGAGCCGCAACAACATCGAGCAGGGGCACATCACCCTCCATCCGGCAGGTATTCCGCACGGGCCTGCGCCCGGTGCGTATGAGCGCAGTATAGGAAAAAAAGAAACTGAAGAGCTGGCAGTCATGATTGATACCTTCAAACCCCTGATGGTCACCGAAAATGCCCTGCGCATTGACGATGGCCAATACTATCAGTCGTGGATGGAGTAGCTGTCCCGCTGTTTGGTAACTGATTGATGATACATACTTTTTTAATCCACCGTAACCTGTAGGTGCCAATCGCAGATGGCGGGCTGCAGGCTGCACAAATCAATAGGCGATATGCTCACAGCAAGCGAAGCAGAACAGCTGCCCAAACTTTTCAAGGATGCAGAGGATTTTCTGCCCATCAATGGTACTGACTATGTAGAACTGTATGTCGGCAATGCCAAGCAGGCTGCTCATTACTATAAAACAGCCTTTGGCTTTCAGTCGCTCGCCTATGCCGGGCTCGAAACGGGGCTTAAGGATCGCGAGTCCTATGTTATTGTACAGGACAAAATTCGCCTCATCCTAAGCTCACCCCTGCAAAGTGGTACAGAGATGGGCCGACATATCGACAAACACGGAGACGGTGTCAAGGTGATCGCGCTCTGGGTCGATGATGCACGTGCTGCTTTTGAGGCAACCACCAGCCGGGGAGCCAAGGCCTACATGCAGCCTTGCGTGGAAGAGGACGAGCATGGCCGGGTGGTAAGAGCAGGTATACACACCTATGGCGATACTGTGCACATGTTTGTTGAGCGGAAAGACTACCACGGTATTTTCATGCCGGGCTATAAAGCATGGGTAAGCGATTACCAGCCAGCCGAAACCGGTCTGCGCTACATCGACCACATGGTGGGCAATGTCGAACTCGGTCAGATGAACCAATGGGTCAATTTTTATCGTGATGTGATGGGCTTTGCCCAAATCATTTCGTTTGATGATAATGATATTTCTACTGAGTACACGGCGCTTATGAGCAAGGTGATGAGCAGTGGCAACGGTCGTATCAAGTTTCCTATCAATGAACCGGCCAGCGGACTCAAAAAATCGCAAGTTGAAGAATACCTCGATTTTTACGAAGGCGCCGGCGTCCAGCATGTCGCTGTTGCTACCGATAATATCCTCGAGACCGTCAATGCCCTGCGCAGCCGGGGGGTCGAATTTTTACGGGTGCCCGGCACCTACTACGATTCTGTTCTCGACAGAGTAGGTCATATCGATGAAGATCTGTCGGCACTGCGGGAGCTGGGTATCCTCATCGACCGCGATGATGAGGGCTACCTGCTGCAGATTTTCACCAAACCGATAGAACCGCGGCCCACTATGTTCTTCGAGATTATCCAGCGCAAAGGGGCTACCTCCTTCGGAAAAGGAAATTTCAAGGCTTTGTTTGAGGCCATAGAGCGTGAGCAGATGCTGCGGGGAACCCTCTAAGGTGAGAAGGTATTTTCGACAGGCATAATTCAGCATCCTTTTAGGTGGCTCTGGCCACCTAAAAGGATGCTGAATTTTTATACCTTTGCATTCGGTTGCGCAGGGCTGCAGCCAGTGCACAATCATCTCGTCTTTGTCTATACGCGATTCTGCTATACCCAAATCCCTGAACCCCAAAAATAACTCACTGCTTTATCATCCAATTTGATTGCATTCATGGGCAAACGGCTTATCAATCGCCTATTTTTGCGACACTAACGAGAGGGAATTGATGAAAATACGGGCTACATACTATTACCTGGGACTTA
>JAUMBM010000231.1:0-2268 GCA_032115735.1 Saprospiraceae bacterium | reverse complement strand
AATAAAACCAGAATAATGCCGTACGGCAGGTAGGGGGATTTCAATAGCTTTTGTGTTGGTGGCAGAAATGTGATGAAGGAGCTGCCCGGAGGTTTATCCGGTCAGCTGGCGCAGACCGGATAAGCCTTACCTATAGCATTTTCCTGCCGCTACAGGCGGCAGAAAACCCATGCGCCCGCCTCAGGGCAAATGTACGGGAAATGCGGGGATTAAGCGGCAACAGATAGCAGCCTGCCCTACTCAGTCATTCAGAGACGGCGGTGCCGGTCTTTGGTAGGACACCTTAAAGTCATCGAGAACGGCGTCCAGCATAGGATCATCACCGCGCTGGTAGCCCTCCTTAATCTGGTGGTCAAAAAGCTTGCCCATAGCATTCCAGTACGTAGCGGTGATCCCGCCCCGCAAATCTTTGATAAGGTAGTAAAGCGGCGTGTCGAGCTCTCGCTCAATCATTTTTATCAAAATCATGCCCTGTGTTTTGCTCAGATCCCGTAGTGGGTCAGCAAACTCACTTTTCAGCTCCGTCTGCAATCGCCGTATGTAGCGGCTGCGCCGGCCATCCCGCATATTGGCAGTCACGTACTCCGTCTCACGAAAAATCCTGATCGCCTCCACCGCGTAAGGATACACTTTGACCGCGTAGTAGCGGTAGCGGCGATAGCGGCGATACTCCTCATCGTCGGCAAACCGCCGGGGGCTCGTCACCGACACATCGTCGAGGCTGGCCACGATCAGGGTGTCTCCACAGTCGTCAATCACATAGGGAAAGTACTGGCCATTGACCAGTGTCTGACCAAACTGCTGCCCGTAGGCTGACAACGCCAGTGCGCTGCTCAACAGTACCCATAAATATATTTTTCTCATCAGTAGTGTGGTTGTCGCCCGTCGCCCTGCTCAGCGCCTGCGACGGTCTAAGTCATGAAGCGTGCTGCTGATTTTTTTGCCTCCGGCAATAAATCCTCAACACCTCCTTATAAAACGCAACGGGCAGCGAAAGGATTGCTTCGCTGCCCGTTGGCTGCCATATTTTGGCACTAGTCTTTCTGTCTGTCGTATTTTTCCTGGAAACGCTCGTACAATTGCCGCTGCACATTGTTGAGATCGATCAGGCGTCCGTTGATAAAAGCAATATCAACAACGCTGCTGCGCATATCAAGTACATCCCCGGCTGCTATGAAAAGCGTTGCTGCTTTGCCGGCCTCCAGTGTACCCAGGCGGTTGCCTACACCCAGGATGTCGGCGATCCCTCCGCTGATAGCTTTAATACCCTGCTCATACGGCAGACCATAGGCCACCGCCGTGCCTGCCTGAAAAGGCAGATTGCGCAACTGCCAAAAGCCTTCGATGCTGATGCCGAAGCGTACACCGGCCTGGTAGAGTGTAGCTGCCGTTTTGTAGGGCTGGTCGATATCACTGTCGTTGCCGGTAGGCAGGGAGTGAATCCTGCCGAGGACTACTGCTACATTGTTGTCGCGCAGGAAATCTACTATCTGCCAGCTATCGCGGCCGCCGATGATTACCACCGTCATACCATACGATTTGGCCATCAGCACAGCCTCTTCGATATCGCGTGCCAGCTCGGCATGCACATACAAGCGGCGGCTACCCTCGAACAGCGGGCAGCAGGCGGCAAATTTCAGGTTGGTCGTTTTGTTGGCCGGCTGCTGGCAGTATGCTTTTGCCTCCTCAAAGAAACGACCCACGGCTGCCACCTCCTCGTCATAACGCTCATTTTTGGAAACCGTCTGCGTACTCCAGTTGAACCGGTAGCGGCTCGGCCAGTAGAAATGCTGCCCGTCGTCGGTAAGAACGGCTGCATCTTCCCAGTTCCATGCATCCAGCTGTACAAGGCTGGAGTTACCCGCCAGCACACCACCGTCAGGCGTTATCTGAGCCGTCAGTACGCCGCGCGCCCGCACGGTGGGGATCACCCGGGAGTCGGTATTATAGGCAATCAGCGAGCGGATGTTGGGGTTGAGTTCGCCCGTCTCCGTATGGTCCCGCGTTGCCTTAAAAGAAGAAATTTCAACCAGTCCCAGCTGGGTATTAGCGGCCACAAAGCCGGGATATACGTGTTTGCCCGTCGCGTCAATCACCTCATACCCTTTCAGATCAGGCGCATTGTCTCTGCCGGTAACAGTGCGAATGAGCCCCTGATCAAAAGTGATGACGGCATTGTCGACCACCTGGCCATTGCCCAGGTGCGCCTTAGCCCCTACGATGGCTACAGGCCCCTTCTGTGGCGGTGCCGGTACCGGATTCTGTCCC
>JAUMBM010000230.1:0-6036 GCA_032115735.1 Saprospiraceae bacterium | reverse complement strand
TGGAAAGCCAGCCATTCTGCTTCGGCATACATACCGAGTGCCACATCGCTGGTATCAAGCCCCATATTGTCCATAATAAAAATCGAGAGATCCAGCGCGTCATTGGCTATCAGCTTGGAGGTTGACGCTTTTAACACATCAAACTGTGCCTGTGCCCATTGAAAATCTCTGGTAAAATAGGATAGCCGGGCGTTACGGAAACGCGCCTCATGCCCCAGCGCGTCCTCTTTGAAAGATTTATCAACCTGAGAGTACAATAAAGTAGCTTCCCAAATTTCTCCCCCCATGAGATAATAATCCCCGAGGTTGAGTTTGGACTGTGCTTTGAGGATTGGATCGACACCTGGCAGGTTGATAAGCGAGTCCAGCAAAGCAATCGCCCTGTTGCCATTGAACAGGTACATAGCTTCCAGCTCGGCCAGTTCGAACATAATCCCCGCAGTCGTACGGTTTTTACCAAATTCTGTGAGAAAAAAATCATATTGCCCTTCCAGCACCAGCAGCTCCTCTCTGGTAAAGCTATATCCCTCGGTGAGTTTGAGTCTGCGATTGCGGAGTCCCTCTCTCTTGGCATCCAGGTAGAGCGTAGAACCCGTACCTTTTACTTCAACGATATAATCAAAAGCCGCAATGGCTGCATCATACTCCTTATCCGTGCTTGCCATAAGCCCGAGCTGGTACACGCGGTTGCCGTTTTCATTGAGTCGTGCATCTAAGGCGCGCTGCTGGCGCAAAGCATTGCGATAGTCTTTTCTTTGGATAAAAATCCATGCCAGCAGTTCCGGATAGAGGATATTGTTGTCATCGGCATTGATACGCAGGTAGAGCTGCCGCTGAAGTTCCTCATAATCCTCAACGCTGAAGAACCGCTGAAAAATAGTCTGCAGCTGGGTAAGCCGCTCGGGGTTGTCCGTAATGGCGTTGAGATAATTTTCGACCATTTTGGGCGTTTCACCCATACGCCGGTACAGTTCAGCCATATTATAGGCAAATACCCGGTTATCCTTTAGTAAAGCCGCCCCCTTTTCATAAGCGGCTACCGCCAGGTCATATTTAGCCAGGTTAACAAACGCATTGGCGAGCACCGTTACAGAATATTGATCGGGGGTAAGTTTGTCGATTGCCAGCGAATATTGCCTGGCGGCCTCTGCATCCTGATACAGTCGTTCCAACAACTGACCCTGCATTACATAAAGCGTAGGATTGTCCGGAAACCTGCGCAATTGGCGTTTCACCGTTTCTACACCTTCCTCATATTGTTTGAGTGCGATCAGACACTCAACATAGCGATTAAAGAAATAATCATTGGAAGCATTTTGCTGATAAAGGCGGTTGTAGGTATCTGCCGCTTTTTCGTATTCTCCGTTCTGGAAATATTGTTGTGCCAGGCGGGCATCCTGCGCGTACAGGCCACTACCCAACAGCAGCAGCGACAGTAGCAGCAACATACGATGAATCATAGCGAACAGAGATTGATGATATGAACAGATAAACTTACCGATAAAAGTCAAAACGCAGGAAAAAATAAAAATGTTTTCACCAAACGGTCAACAGCGTATATAAAGCAAGAACGGCTAAACCTGGCGATGACACCAGATTTAGCCGTTGATGCGTGTGGGAGCAATTGACTAGCCTTCGAGCTTGAACTTGACAGGCAAGTTGAACTGCACACGAACAGCGCGACCACGCTGCTTACCCGGTGTCCAACGGAGATTTTCCGTGTTCATCAGGTTCACTACGCGAAGTGCTTCTTCACCACACTGCGCACCGATGTCGCGAACTACGCGAGCATCTGCTACGCGGCCATCTTTTTCAACTACAAAAGTTACTACCACCGTACCTTCAACACCGTTTTCACGGGCGATTGCAGGATACTTAATGTTTTTGTAGATGAACTTCAGCAGTTCCTGATTGGCACAATTTTTCTTCTCCTCGTCGGTAGACAAGTCTTCGCAACCGGGGAAGCGAGGCATTTGTTCCACCACCTTGAAGATCTCTTCAACCTCCGGCTCTGGTGGCGGTGGCGGTGGTGGTGGTGGTGGTGGTGGCGGACCTGCAGGAGGAGCAGTATACGACTCCTGTTCGTCAGCACTGTTGTCTGTAAAGTCCTGCGGCTCTTCCAGAATTTCTTCATCCGGAACCGCTTCGATTACAGGCGGCGGTGGCGGTGGTGGCGGTGGCGGCGGCTCGGCAGTCCGTGGCGGCTCGATCTCGATATCATCATCAAGCTCCAGCGCCCCTTCGGGGATAATTACTTTCTCCTCGTAGATCGTCCAGCCGAATGAGATTACCGTGATTGCCAATACCAGCACCAGTCCCAGATTAAAGAAGGTACCACTAAGTTTGAAGGCATCAACACCCTCATACTTGGTCCGATTATTAATCAGTGACTTTTCACCCTGAGCGTATGCACCTGACATACCCTCCTGCGTGCGCTTGGCAAAAGCTGCCCTCATCACCCGGATTAATCCGATTATGCCAACAACAACCCCCAGCAGGCTCCATAGCAATACATTACTCGTGAACTCCATACTGAATGGTTTATGTATAAAAAAAATAATACACTATACAGGCTGCAAAAAGCGCCCCGCTTGCATTAGCGGCTATATCTGTCAGTTCAAAAGAGCGATTTGTCCCGAGATACACATTGCCAGCTGCCTGAAGACACTCCAATAGCGCACCGTAAACCACACTACCTATAGTAACGAATGTAAGTCTACGGAAGACAAAGAAAGCCAAGGCGACCAACACAGCGTACATTAGCAGATGAACCAACTTATCTATACCCTCAAAGAGACTGACCTCGGGTGCTGAGCTTCTCGGCATCAAAGAGAGGCCGGCAACCAACAGCACCCAAATGCTCAGAAAAAGAATATTTAAGCGCCTTTTAGTCCAAAGATGCAAGGAAATATCATTTTGGTGGGCAAACTTAGAAAAAAATGTCCACAAAGAAAATATTCCCGCTGAAAAATTAGCCTACAAGTTCGCGATAAGCCTTGGCACTCATCAGCCCGTCGAGCTGTGCCGCATCCGTGAGGCTAATCTTGACGATCCATCCCTCTCCATAGGGATCGCGATTGACCAATGTCGGGTCATCACCTTCGCTCTCGCTAAGCTGCAGGTTAAACTCGAGGATTTTGCCGGATACGGGCATAAACAGCTCTGAGGTCGTCTTAACCGCTTCAACGGTGCCGAAGACTTCACCCTGCTCGAGCTCATCACCTACTGTATCAACTTCAATGTACACCAGCTCGTCGAGCTCTTTTTGTGCAAAATCTGTAATCCCCACATAGGCAATGCTGCCATCTTCTACTCTAATCCACTCATGCTCAGGAGTATAGAGCAAATTTTCAGGAAAATTCATACCTTTTGAGTTTAATGTACGGAGGTTCCCGCCAGCCGTTGGGAAGCCAGGGGGAACCTCAGTGAGTATAATAAAAGAATAATTCTTCAGTTATACGGAGTGCAGCAGATCACCTTAGCCCGCTGCCTGTTGCTTAGCCAAAAAAGACTTTGCCCATTCCGTTGTTATGGACTTAGGCCGCTCGAGCGGCATACCGAGTGCACGAGACCAGCAAGTAGCTGCCAAGACACCCAGTGCACGAGACACCCCAAAGAGCACCGTGTAGAAGCCCGATTCCGTAAGTCCGAAATGAATCAGGAGTGCTCCTGAGTGTGCGTCTACATTAGGCCATGGATTTTTGACTTTGCCGAGCTGCTGCAGAATACCGGGCACCACTTCAAAGACATTCCATACCACGTTTACAATCGGACTGTCGGGCAGATACTGCTCAGCAAATTCCTTTTGCGCCATGAAACGGGGATCAGGGCGACGCAATACGGCATGGCCATAACCCGGCACCACTTTACCTTCTGCCAGCGTTTTGTGCACGTACTCGGCTATTTGTTCCTTGGTAGGCGTCTGCGAGCCGATGGATGTCAGCATCTCATTGATCCAGTCCACTACTTCCTGATTGGCGAGGCCGTGGAGCGGCCCTGCCAGTGCGTTCATGGCTGCGGCAAAAGACAGGTAGGGATCGCTCAGGGTAGAGCCTACCAGATGCATGGTATGTGCGGACGCATTCCCGCCCTCATGATCTGCGTGGATTGTCAAATATAAGCGCATCAGACTGCCAAAGACCGGATCGGAGAACCCGAGCATATGAGCAAAATTGCCCGCCCAGTCCAGCGCAGGATTGGAATCGATATGCTGCCCGTTGTGGTACGTACGGCGATATATATGAGCAGCCACGCGCGGCAGGCGTGCTATCAGGTTCATCGCATCTTCATAAGCCGCATCCCAGTAGTCACTTTTGCTCATTCCCGCAGCATAGCGACTGGCAAAAACGCTGTCGATTTGCATAGCGTTGATAGCGATGCTAAACTGTGTCATCGGATGTGTGTTGACATCCAGCGCATTGAGCACAGCTAAGGTATGGTCGGGCAAAGTGGCACGCCGACGCCACTCATCAGCCAACCAATTGACCTGCTCTTCCGTAGGTACTTCCCCCACCAGCATCAACCAAAACAGACCCTCCGGTCTTGGCTGTTGATTAGGTCCGCCCGGCAACAAGGACTTCAACTCATCGATTGAATAGCCCCGGAAGCGGATGCCTTCTACAGGATCGAGTGCTGAGGTTTCCCAGACCATCATGGGGATGCTCCTCGCGCCACCATAAATCTGCTCCAGCGTAACCTGGTCGACAACCGTATCGCCATGCGTTTTCAGCATACCTTTGACTTCATCGCGCAGGGCTGCCGCTTTCTGTATGAACCTTTCTTTTAAGGGATCCATGTATAAGTTCGTTATTTTATCGTAAGTAATGTGTTTGTAATCGCTGGGGTGATGCCCGCACAAGAAATAACGAACCCAATGCGCGAGCCCATGACTAACGAGCGTATAAAGTTAGATGCTTATTTGTAATCCACGGATCGACCAGGAAGCCAAAATGGAATTATTTGGAGGCTGACCGAATGAAAGCAAGGTTTGAATTATTGCTAAGGCAACTATTCGCGCCCCAAGAGCAACAGTTCAATCTGTTCTTTGGTTTTGCCTTGTTGCTGCATTTCTTTGATAAAATTACTATCGTCAATGCGGCGCTGCCGCATTTGCTGGTCAAAGAGCGGCAGCTGATCAGGCCGGAGCATTCGGCGGATGGATCCGTCTGTATTCGTTTGAATAGCCCGACGTTTTTGTACCCACAGGCTGAAATCCGACTGCTGCAGGGATGCTATTTCTTCTATGTTGTTGAAGCGGCGCTGCTGAATGCGACGCATTTCTGTCGTTTGCGTCTCATCAAGCTGATAGTACTGGCGGAGCTTAGCTGTTTCCGCATCAATACGCTCGGCCTGCGTCTGAGCGGAGAGCAGCTGTACTGAAAACAGTACGATGACCAATAAAAGAAAGTGTTTCATAAGCGATTCTTTTGTGGGCGGCAATTTACGACTTTTGAAGATTATTCCGTTGATATGTCGCATATTTGTAGTCTGAAATAAAATGTGCGCGTACCATGCTCATGATTCAAAACACGCTTGTCAGTGATGATATTGTGCGTGAACAATTTAAATGCAACCTGACTGCCTGCAAGGGTGCCTGCTGCTGGGAGGGTGATTTCGGAGCTCCGCTAGAACTGGAAGAATTGGACAAGCTAAAGGAAATATACCCGGCCGTTCGGCCATTTTTGAGCCCGGCCGGCCAGGCAGCCATAGACCGGCAAGGCACCGCTGTATATTACGAAGACAACGATTCTTTCGGGACTCCTTTGATTGACAACGGGCCCTGTGCCTACATGATTAAGGATCGCGAAGGTATTGCCAAATGTGGCATAGAGCAGGCGCAGGGGACAGGCGTCATTGACTTTCTAAAACCTATCTCCTGCCATTTATACCCCATACGGGTAAGCGTCTATCCTCAGCATGACTACGAAGTTCTCAACTACGACCAATGGGATATTTGTAAGGCGGCCTGCTCATTGGGTAAGCAGGAAAAACTCCCTGTGTATGTATTTCTGAAAGATGCAATCATACGCCGATACG
>JAUMBM010000229.1:0-1805 GCA_032115735.1 Saprospiraceae bacterium | reverse complement strand
AGGGGGATGAAATGTAATCGAAGCCTTGGTTTATCTGTAAGATGATTTTTGTCACCTGGTTTTGTTCCGCACAAAGACAATAATCACCGGCAATCATACCTTTAGCGAAGAGATGTTGACATAACGGTGACACGCTAACCGCCAAATCCTGCCTAACTTTGCGAGAGCTCGTTTTGAAAACCAACGTATGCTAAACAGGTACAAAATTCTTACGGTCACACATCGCCATACGCCTCTCAAGCAGATCGCCCACTTCGTGGTCAGGGCAGAGGAAAGCGCTGACTTGCAGGTCCAACTCACTACCCTCAAGGCTGCATTTGCCATTGATGAGTTGTTCTATCTGGCTACCTGCAACCGGGTGATGTACCTCATCGCTGATGATAAACCTATGGATGCCGCGCGAGCGCATGCATTCGTATCTGCAGTCAATCCGGACTTGCTGCAGGGCGACTTGCTGCAAGCGTTGAGGATCCTCACGGGCAGCGAGGCTGTCAGGCATTTTTTTGAAGTGGGAGCCTCCATGGATTCGTTGGTTATAGGTGAGCGGCAAATCCTGGGTCAGTTGCGGGAGGCCTATGAGCAATGTGTCGCCTGGGACTTGTGTGGAGACGACATCCGTCTCTTGTTCCAGCAGGCGGTCGTAGCTGCCAAAGATATCTACGCCAATACCCGCATAGGTGAAAAGCCTGTGTCGGTTGTCTCTCTGGCCATCCAAAAGGTTATGCAGTTGGGTTTACAACCTGATGCGCGCATCCTGATGATTGGCGCAGGCCAGACCAATGCGCTGGTAGCCAAATTTCTGAAGAAATATAATTTCAATAAGGTTACAGTTTTCAACCGCACGCTGCAGCGCGCCAGCCAACTGGCGGCTTCTTTCGATCACGGCTGCGCGCTGCCGTTCAGTGAACTGGCCAACTACAGCGACGGCTTCGATTGCCTGATTGTTTGTACGGCTGCAGTTGAGCCGATCGTTACGCGGGAGCGCTACCAGCAGCTGCTGGCAGGCGAAAGTGCAGCCGACAAAATCATGGTAGATCTCTCGGTACCCCACAATGTCGCCGCCGAGGTGGTCGATTATTATGCTTCCGCCTACGTAGAAATCGAGGATCTCCGAAGCCTTGCTCAGGAAAATGTGGCCTTCCGCGAGCGCGAAGTCAAACGTGCTGCGCACCTGCTGGGACTGCATCTCGAAGAGTTTCCGCTCATCTGGCGCCAGCGCCAGCTGGAAAGGGCGCTGAGCCGCGTACCGCAGGAAATTAAAGCCGTACGGCAAAAAGCCGTCAATGAAGTTTTTAAAAAGGAGCTCGAAGGGCTGGACCCGGAGACGCGCGAACTGATGGACAGGATGCTCGTCTACATGGAAAAAAAGTGTATCAGCATTCCTATGCGTGCCGCCAAAGAATCACTTATTAGCTAATTTTTGTTGCATGATTGAGCCGCTTTCTTTGTTGCCACAGGTAATCGATATCGCCCGACAGGCATCAGCAGCCATTCTGGAGGTCTATTACGGCCAGGTAGACTGGGAGCTGCAGCACAAATCCGATGATTCACCCATCACGCTGGCCGATCGCACGAGCAACGACCTTATCAACGCAGGATTGCAGCTACTGCCGGGCAACTATCCCGTTGTTTCCGAAGAAAATCCCGCTATACCTTACGAAGTTCGCTGCCATTTTCATCGTTTTTGGCTGGTAGATCCACTCGATGGCACACTGGAGTTTATAAATCGCAATGACGAGTTTACAGTCAATATCGCACTCATCGAGCAGGGTCAACCGCTCCTGGGGGTGGTGCTGTCGCCGGTA
>JAUMBM010000228.1:0-5235 GCA_032115735.1 Saprospiraceae bacterium | reverse complement strand
CCAACAAACACGCCAATGTGGCCACCCGGAAATTCCATTAGCTCCTTATCTTTTGAACTAACAAGATCATTGATGGGCTTGGTCGTGTCAGGAGGTACGATGTGATCATCTTTTGCATAGATGGTAAGAATAGGCATGTCAATGGCCGAAAGATTTACAGGCTGGCCATCCAGTTCAAATTCACCCTTTTTGAGCTTATTGTGCTGGTACATATCCTTGATGAAGCGGCGGTAGGTATCGCCGGCCTGCGCGGGACTGTCAGCCACCCAGTGTTCCATACGCAGAAAATTCATCAGGCTGTCTCTCTTCTGCAGCGTCTGTGGCAGTGCGAGGTACTTGCGCGATTTATTCATAGGCTTTAATAAATCAAAGCCGGTATTGAGGAAATCGCCCGGAATAACCCCACCAAAACCATCAACGATCGCGTCAACATCCATACTTTTCGCCCACTTAAACAACAAGCCCTCTTCATTGTCAAAATCTACCGGAGTCACCAGTGTGACCAGATTTTTGATTTTTTGGGGAAAAAGAGATGCATAAATCAGGCTGAATGTCCCCCCCTGACATACGCCCAACAGATTGACACTGTCAAGCTTGTGCCTGCGCCTTATGAAATCTACACAATCATTGATATTACCGAGGATGTAATCTTCCATCGTTTTGTACCTGTCGATGGCAGACGCATAGCCCCAGTCAATCAGATACACATCCACCCCTTCAGAAACCAGCTTGCGCACAAAGCTTCGATTGGGTTGAAGGTCCATCATTTCCCAGCGATTTACCAAGGCATAGCTGATGAGCAGGGGCGTTTTTACCCGCGACGGACTTTCCCTTTCGAAATGAAACAGCTTCACTTTACCATCTTGCCAGACCACCTGTCGCGGGGCCGTGGCAATATCCACCTGGTCTACATCCGCCAGGTTGCGCATCGCATCTGCTGCCGTATTTACCTGCTCTACAAGCTGGTCGGCAATTTGATATGGTTGAGCCATGAATATGCTATATTATAATTTAATGACGAACGTACAACATTCCAATTACTGATCAGACCGTTTTCACTGTCTTGCGCTTAGTTGTTGCAGGCAGATCGTTCGCTGCCTGCTCTCCCAGTCGCGCTTCCAATTGTGTGAGGCTGTGCTCGAGTGTACGCACTTTGCGACGTAAACTCGTGAGCTCCTGAGCAGTTTCATCAGCAAATGAACGCATGAGGAATGGCTGGTTAGAAAATGCCAGCTCAATAAGTTCATCGATATTTGACTTGGAGAGTACACCCAGCTTGGCCACCTCTGCCTGAAGAGTTGAGTAAGTCTGGCTGTTGAGAACCTCCAGTACGTGCTCTTCAAGAATATCCAGATAATGCTTAAAAAATTCCTGGTAGTCAGGCATTTCTCGCTTATCCATATACGTTTGATAAAAGTGACGGATAGCTTCCGGCAGCGCAAACTGGCTGGCTTCATAGACCATAGTCTGCAATTCTGACGAACGGGTCAGGAAAGCGAGATAATTGAACTGAAGGTTTTTCATCACTTGTGCCATTTCCAGCTCACGGCTTGGCGTAGCAATGTGATAGATCCGCTCTAGTCCCTCGTTCACCAGATTGCTCATATCCATGACCGCCTGGAAAGCCGGGCTTATCCCCTGAGCCCGCATGCGGGCAAAAGATTCAGCCCACTGCTCGCGCAGAGCCACTGGCTCAGTGTTAAAGTCTGAGAACCACTTGATGTATCGGTCAAACACATCCTTGGTTGTCTCCAACAGCTGTGTCTGCTCCATGGGCATCTTCATGCCAAAGAACTTCCCTATCCATTCGCGATAAGTATCCATGCCTACATGCTGGAACACCTGATCGGTGGATGTCATATTGAAGGTAATCATCCTCTGAATGGGTTCCCAGTACTTATACATCTGACCGTATGCATCCATGAACGAACCCAAATGAGGACGCATATTTTCAGGCAGCTTACGCATCATATTTTCACTTATCCAGCGATTGCTCTCCTGCAACCACTTGCCCATATCCCCGAAGGAGGCAAAAGGATTGGACTGACTGCCTCCGGCAAACTGCGTCCAGGGGAAAGGTGCCGCCTCAGGTGCTGCCTTCAGCCACATCTTGCCCATATCCTGTTGCCATTGAGCCCACTGCTGCATCCAGTCAGGTGACTTCTCCCACATTTGGCCAGCTGCTCCGCTCTTCATCATCTCCTCCATCACGCGCTGCTGCTGCTCCGTCCACTGTTTCCACCAGTTTTGGACAGTATCCAGCCCGGGAAAAGCAGCTGCCGTATCCGATGGTTTTGATGCATTGGGTTGTTGTATCTGTTGTGCCATGTCTTTCCACCAATTCATAGCTTTTTGCTGATTTTCCAGCCAGGAATCCCACTGAGTTGCCATAAATATTGCTATTAGCGTTAAAATATAATTAAACTAAGGTCTTGCAGCGCAACAGTAAGCTTGCCGACTGACTATGCCATCGTCTCCTGCACAAGCTTTACCTGTTGGTGAGCAGTGTCCAGCAGGGCATTGAAGTTGTCCTGAGAAATTTCTGCCATCTTCTGCAGCGTGTGCCGGGCAGAAGCAGGGCTAAAACCCCTCCATGCATCCCGGTAAAAGTCTATCGTCTTACTGAAGAACTCGGTATTGATTTCCATAGCTTTGGTAAAATAGTGCGGCCCTTTTTCCATGAATTTCTCCATGTTCTCAGGTTTCATCAACTCCTCTGCCAGTGCACGGCTTTTGTCGAAATACTCCTTGGCCAACTCCATACCCTTTTCAGACATTGTACTATCAACCTGAAAAAGCTCCCAGCTGCTGTGAGCGTTTTTTTGAAAAATATCCATCAGCTCCTGCTGCTTGTTGAGCATCTGCGTAAATGCATCATTGGTCGTTGCCATAAAAGTATGTTTTAGAAAGAAAAGAATTGATTGTGAAACAAATATAAAACAAGCCATACCCCCTCCGCAAGCACGTAAAATTGATAACCTGGCTTGACCACAAAGGCATCAATATTCAAAAAATATCACAAGATTCTAAAAATCAAATATTTAAAAAACAAGCTCAATGCACTGACTTTAGACATATTTTTGAATGACAGTTTTCAACATCCATGTACAGACCATTAATTTTACCTGACAAAACTCAGGCAGGGTTGTACACGTTTTTTTATCAAGGGGGTTTTGAGTACCGGTTTAGCTCTCTACCAGCCTGTTGTTGTATACCACCGCCAGTACAAATAGCTCACGGTTCTCAGCCTGCATAAAAACCAGCCCTGAAGCCAGAAATCTTTGCTATTTTTATTGCGGAAAAGCAATATCATCGATTCATGCCCGAGTTTCTGCATCTTCACTGCCACACGCAATTTTCGCTGCTCGACGGCGCTGCCGGCATCAGCAATATGATGACCAAGGCCAAAAATGACGGCCAGCGGGGTGTTGCCCTCACCGACCACGGCAATATGTTTGGTGCCTTCAAATTTGTAGCTGAAGCAAACAAACAAGGCATTAAGCCTATTATTGGCTGCGAGTTTTACCTCGTGGAAGACCGACATCGCAAAGAATTTTCCCGCTCGAGAGGTGAGCAGGATGTACGACACCACCAGCTACTGTTGGCCAAAAATCAGCGCGGCTATGAAAACCTGAGCAAGCTTTGCAGCCTTGGTTTTATAGAGGGGTATTACAGCAAATTTCCGCGGATAGACAAAAAATTGCTGCTGCAGTACCACGAGGGGCTCATTGCTACCAGCTGCTGTATCGGCGCTGAAATTCCGCAGGCAATCCTCAACGGCAAACTTGAGGAAGCTGAAAGGTTGCTACGCTGGTGGATTGATCTTTTCGGCGACGATTTTTACATAGAACTTCAGCGGCATCGCGGGCTGGAGAACATTGACGGAACGGGCGTCAGTCAGGAGGATATCAACCAGCAACTGCTTGCATTGGCTGCCAAATATGACCGCAAGGTCATTGCAACCAATGACAGCCACTATGTCGATCAGGAGGACTCGTCTCCGCACGATATTCTGCTTTGTATCAACACAGGCAGCCTGCTGGACGATCGCGACAGATTTCGTTTTCCCAGCGCAGATTTTTATTTCAAAACGCAAGAGGAGATGGGTCTCCTTTTTCACGACATTCCGCAGGCGCTCGACAATACACTTGAAATTTTTGACAAAATAGAGCCACTGCAGATGATCCGGGATGTGCTGCTGCCTGCTTTTCCGCTACCCGCAGGATTTGACAGCCAGGATGCCTATCTGCGCCACCTCACGTATGAGGGAGCTCAGCGCCGCTACGGAAGCATAAAGCCCCCGATCAAAGAACGTCTGGATTTTGAGCTGGAGGTAATTGCCAAGTCCGGCTATCCGGGTTACTTTCTCATCGTGCAGGACTTCACCAATACAGCCCGGCAGATGGGGGTTAGTGTGGGTCCCGGAAGGGGGTCAGCTGCAGGATCTGCGGTTGCTTACTGCACAGGGATCACCAATGTGGATCCGATCAAATACGATCTCCTGTTTGAGCGATTCCTCAATCCCGAACGGGTGAGTATGCCCGATATCGATATCGATTTTGACGACGAAGGCAGACAAAAAGTTATTGATTACGTCATCGATAAATATGGCCGCAATCAGGTGGCACAAATTGTCACCTATGGCACCATGGCTGCCAAATCGAGCTTACGCGATGTGGGGAGGGTGATGAATATCCCGCTGCCGGAGGTTGACCGGGTGGCTAAAATTTTTCCAACCCACCTTAAAGCCTCGCTGGCCAAGGTGCTGGCCAAGGGTGATCTCGATCCCAAGCTCAAAGCGGAAATGAACAGCGAGGATGTCGAGAAGGCCTACAGATTCCGGGAAATGGCTTCAGGACATGATGCCATTGGCCAGATGATCAGTACGGCCAAAAAACTTGAGGGCTCCGTACGCAATACCGGTATCCATGCCTGCGGAGTGGTCATCACCCCGGACGAAATAACCCGCTACGTACCGGTTACAGCCGACAAGGACAATGGCATGCTGGTGTCGCAGTTTGACAACAGTGTTGCTGAGGCCGCCGGCCTGCTCAAAATGGACTTCCTCGGCCTCCGTACCCTGAGCATCATCAAAGATGCTGTGCGCATGATTTCTGAAAATCATAACATATCGCTGGACGTAGACGAAATCCCGCTGGAAGATGAACAAACCTACGCGCTCTTTCAGCGCGGAGAAACGGTCGGGATTTTTCAGTATGAAAGCAGCGGAATGCA
>JAUMBM010000227.1:0-7522 GCA_032115735.1 Saprospiraceae bacterium | reverse complement strand
GAGGTAAAGGATTTTTTTTACCATCACTATCGGCCCAACAACGCCATCCTCACAGTTACCGGTAATGTCAAGGCAGACCGCGTATTCCGACTCGCCGAAAAGTGGTTCGGGGAAATCCCTGCCGGCAATATTCCGGTCCGCAACCTGCCGGCAGAGCCGCCTCAGACGAGCTTCCGCCAGCAACTGCTGGAGGCGCGGGTGCCGGGGGATGCACTTTTTATGGCCTTCCACACGCCCGGCCGGCAGGACGGAGCCTATTATGCTTCCGATTTATTGTCCGATCTGCTCGGGAACGGGCGCTCAAGCCGCCTGTATCGCCACCTGGTAAAGGAGCGTGAGCTATTCACAATGATCGATGCCTACGTGACAGCAACCATCGATCCCGGACTACTGATTATCGAAGGCAGGCCAGCGGAGGGTATAAGCCTTGAGCAGGCACGGGACGCAATCTGGGGGCAACTGGAGTTGTTGAAAGCAGAAGGTATGACAGAGACAGAGATGACCATGCTTCGCAACAAAGCAGAGAGTACACTCATCTTCTCAGAAATGAGCATCCTTAGCAAGGCCTCCAACCTTGCCTTTTTCGAACTGCTGGGCAAACCAGAGCTAATCAATGAGGAGCCCGCGCTGTACAACAGCGTGACGGCAGCTTCCTTGCAGCAGTTGTCACAAAGCTGGTTGCGGCAGGAAAACTGTGTAGAGCTGGCCTACAAGGCGGTTAGCTAAGGCAGCCCCTGCAGCGAAAAGATCCCGTTGCTTATTTTTTCAGGCTGAGCGTGTATTCTGCCACTGCCTGAATCTGCTCGGGCGTAAGCAGGTTGGCAAAAGGCGTCATCGCATTACGGCCGTTGGTGATCACCTGCACCCGCTCCTCCAGCGTGAGCTGCGTAGTCTGCAGGTTGAAAGCGCCGCTCGCTCCCATATCCCCATAGAGGCCATGGCAGGTTACGCAGTAGGTTTTGTAAATCTTGGCACCATCAACGGCAGGGGAAGTACCTGCACTGCTGCTTCCCGAACTGTCAGCCGTGGCACTACCGCCACAGGCCCAGATACCTGCTGCAAAAAGGATGGGCAATACATATTTTTTCATGACGCAACCGATTTATTTATAGTTCATTACGCAGCGACACATACGCCTGTTCTTAGGCAAATCCGCAATGAGTACGCAGCTGAAGCAAAAATAAAGTAAAAACAACAATTGGGGCAGTGTTTTGCTGCCAATTCAATTTTTCATTGCCCTGCCGATGGTCACGGTCTTCTCCGTGCAAAGGGTTGAACCCGGAAGCTGGCCAGAGTTACTTCCATATCCGTCTTGCAGGTGAGGTCGTGCGTGCATAAAATACATAGTAAGCATTTCGCGCGCTGCCTTTCACCCTATCTACTTTGCGGACGAGAGCCACTGTTTTTTTCGGGCTATGTGGTTCACCGGACACATCATTGCGACCTCTGCAGACTCTGGCTGCTTCATCCGGTCAAAGACCGGCTACTGCTTGAGCCAGCTCATCCTGCCTGTAAGTCCGTCTTTCTCACTTTCAATGAGGATAAAATACAGCCCGGGCGGCCAAGCGGCAGCCGGCAGCGGGAAGGTTTCATCGGCAGTGCCTGATGGCCAGCGCTGTTGACTGACCAGCCGGCCCAGTACATCAAAAAAACTGAGCCGGAAGCCAGGTCGATCCATATTGGCCAGCCATGCAATCCGGGCAGTCGAACCCGGATTGGGGTAAATGAGCCAGGAAGGACTGTCTACGGCAGGATCATCAACCGAATTGACACAGGCCGTGAGGGCGTTGAGTGTGGGCTTGATGGCACCCGAAAGAGTATCACAGCTGGCACTCAGCTGCAGGGTGTATTCCGTACAGGGTTGCAGTGCGTCCAGCAGAAAGAAAGTATCCTGTACAGCTACCGTCGACCAGTTGGCCGTGCCACGCTGGCGATAAGCCAGCAGGTAGTCGGTCACGCCTGGCTGGCTGTTCCAGCGCACGGTCAGGCGGGTCGTATCGCTGTCGGACAGGCGGAAACCAACCGGCGAGGGGCACTCATTGTCACCAAGCAGGTAGATACAGTAGTCTTCCGTCTCGCCATAAACGCTTAGGAAAGGACAGGGATCCGAGGCCGACAAAAACTGCATGACTACCCGCATGCGGGTGAGCCCGGGCAACGCGCTGGCAGGGATGAGCAAATTACCCGTAGTCACCTGACTGCTGCTCTCGCCACTAAACACCTTTTCCTGTCCGGTGAAAAAACCATTTTGATCGAGATCTACCCAGATAGAGAAGGCCTCGAGGTAGGGGCTGCCCGAAAAAGCCGGTTCAAGCTGTAAGGGGTAGGGTATGCCCCTTGTCAAGGGCAGCGGATCCAGCCGGAGGCCGTAATTGCTGTAGCCCTCGGGCTCGGCGCCGGAGATGTTTTCAAAAAAACCGCCGATAGCCACCCGTCGGATCCACTCGCCTGTATTGTTAAATTCCTCGGATACACAGTAAGGGCGGTCGAGGCAGGGACCGCAGCCGGAGGTGGAAAAAGTCCTGACCGGGCTAAAAACAAGCAGGCCGCTGCTGCAGCGCACGCCCACCTGATATTCGTAAGCTGTGCAGGTTTCGAGATTGGCTAGTAAGACTGTCTGACCAGTGGTCGTCAGGGTATTCCACTGGCTGCTGCCTTCAGGTCGCCAGCGGAGATCGTAGTTTGTAGCGGCGAGTACAGCCGACCAGTAGAGGGTTGCCTGCTCCTGACCAATGGCATCCATAACAATATTGTCGGGCGCCACACAACAGCCATCAGTGGTAAAGAAGAAACTACTGCCAAAGCCAGTTGCATCGCTTTGGCAAAAGCCTGCCAACTGATACTCATACTGTGTGCATGCCTGCAGACCGCTGATGAGGAATGGGCTCTGCGCGTCTTCCGCCAGCAGCCACTCGGTACTGCCGGCAGATCGCCAGCGGATGGCAACGCGCAGCAGGCTGTCGTTGGTGTTCCAGGCAACACTCGCCTGCACATCACTGCGCTGAATCACCTGGTTGGAGCTTGGCGGGAGGCAGCTCCCGCAGTCCTGTAGCAGCAACTGCAAGCTGTTGAATACATTGAGCCGCCCACCGGTAGCTGTCAGGTTGGCGAGGGCAGGCCGGACATCTACACCGCCAAGGATTACCTCTCTGATCCACAGGGCTGCTGCCGCCGGATCGCTGCGCACCAGCGTCATGAGTGCAGGGCAGGGGGCACTGTACAGCAGTCCGATAGCACCCGTCACATGCGGTGTAGCGGCAGAGGTGCCTCCAAAAATACCGTAACTGCCACTGGCGGAGAGCGTATAGCTGCCGCTGCCGGGCGCTCCCAGATCGATATTGACAGCACCATAGCCGGCGGAGGCTACCTTCTCATCGAGGTGATTGGTATTGGTGACGGCAATGAGGAAAGGGCTGGGGCAGGTGGTGGGCAGGTCGCCTGATACATCCACGTTGACATTTTGGTTGGCGGTAGCGCCGCAATTAAGGATACCTTGTGTGCCCAGACTATCGTACAGAGAGCACCAGATGGGGCTGTCGTCGGGCATACCGCCATTGACACCCCAGGAAGCATTGGTTGCGACAACAAAGGCGCCTGCTGCCCCCTGGCTGGCATTGTAGCGCATGCGCTGGGCGAGCGGGTAAGAATAAGCAGCCAGCACTTTGGCCTCCGTGGTGTTGAAATTATTTTTAATGATCATCACCTTCACCCTCCAGTTGAGACCGCTGACACCCATGCCATTGTTGCCGTCGGCGCCGACAATCCCTACAACAGGTGTTCCGTGGCTGCCGCCGCTACCGATCTGATCATCGTTGGTGACAGTACTCCAGCCGAGGTAGTCATCGACGTATCCGTTCTGATCATCATCAATCCCATTGGCAGGCGTTTCCGCGTGGTTGATCCATCGATTTTGCTGAAAATCAGGATGGGAGAGGGAAAGACCATCATCGATTACACAAATGACGATGGTATCTCCTGTGATGGTCAGGCCGCCGGTAGCCACGTCCCAGGCAAGATCTGCATCGATATCGGCATCGGGCAGACCGTTGGTTTGCCCTGTGTTGAGGTACTGCCACTGGTTGGCGATGAGCGGGTCATCGGGCAGTGTGGAGCGCAGGTCGACGAGGTGGTTAAACTGTGCCGCCAGCACCTCTTTGCGGCTCCGCACGGCTGCGAGCAGCCGGGGAGCTTCGGTTGTGTAGGGATCAAATTGAAAGAGCCATACGTTGAGGGGGGGAGAAACGCACTCGACGGCCTTCAGTCGGGGAGCCTGCCGGTCGGTCTCAGCCCAGGTGGCGGCCCAATGCTGACCGTCGACGGCAGGGAGTAGCTGTACAAGCAGCTCACCTTCGACATAGCCGGAATTTTGTGCCGCCAGCGGATGGCCGGTGAGTAGCAGGACAAACAGGCAGTAGCGGACTAGCCCGTAGGGGTTGACAGTGTTATTTCGATTTCGTGGCAGCATAAATGATATTCATCTTTTCGCAATGGAAAAATACATTGTTTTTATGCACGATACACACAAAACCAAAAAATTGTCGATAAGTTGTCAATAAAGCGGCTGCAAGGAGGCGGGGGGTAAAAAACGCGAGACCGCCCTGCGCAGCAGGAGCGGTCTCGCATTTTTTATCAAAAAAATCAGCGCCTAGGCGCCCAGCTCTTCGCGAATCTTGTTGAGTGCAGATCCTGCACGCACCCAGTCGATCTGCTGCGCGTTGTAGGTATGCGTCACTTCAAAGCTGTCAGAGGAGCCATCGGCATGGTTGAGGACAACCGTCATATTGCGGCCGGGAGCCATGTCGTCGAAGCCCAGCAGGTCGATGTTGTCGTCCTGACGAATCTTGTCATAGTCTGCCGGGTTGACAAATGTGAGTGCCAGCATCCCCTGCTTCTTGAGATTAGTCTCGTGGATACGAGCGAAAGACTTGACGATAACGGCCTTCACGCCCAGAAAGCGGGGCTCCATAGCTGCATGCTCGCGGCTGGAACCTTCACCATAGTTTTCTTCACCAAAAACGACGGTGCTGATACCGGCTGCCTTGTAGGTGCGCGCGCTGTCGGGCACCCCCATATATTCATTGCTCACAAAATTGAGCACCTTGTTGGCCTCATCATTGTAAGCATTAATAGCACCAATGAGGCAATTGTTGGAGATGTTCTCCAGATGGCCGCGGTATACCAACCAAGGGCCTGCCATAGAAATGTGGTCAGTGGTACACTTGCCTTTAGCTTTAATCAGCAGGCGCATGCCCTTGAGCTGCGGCTGGGTGATAGGCTCAAAAGGCGTGAGCAACTGCAGGCGGTCGCTGCTGGGCGACACATGCACCTCTACATTGGCGCTGTTGGCGGCAGGCGGCTGGTAGCCGGCATCCTCAACATCGAAACCGCGAGGTGGCAACTCAACACCGCTGGGCGGATCGAGGCGTACTGCCTCACCGTCTTCGTTGATGAGTGTATCCGTCAGTGGGTTGAACGTCAGATCGCCCGCAATGACGAGGGCAGTGACAATCTCCGGGCTGGCGACGAAAGCACGCGTCTGTGGGTTGCCGTCGTTGCGCTTGGAGAAGTTGCGGTTGAAGCTGGTGATGATGGAGTTGGCACGCTTAGGATCGTCGGTATGGCGCGCCCACTGTCCGATACAAGGGCCACAGGCATTGGCCATCACGACGCCGCCAATTTCCTCAAATGCTTCGAGTTGACCGTCGCGGGCAACCGTGTAGCGAATCTGCTCAGAGCCCGGCGTGATGGTAAACTCAGCCTGCGTTTTCAGCTTCTTGGTCTTCGCCTGCCGGGCAACGCTGGCAGCGCGGTCGAGATCTTCATAGCTTGAGTTGGTGCAGCTGCCAATCAGACCCACCTCCAGCTTTTGGGGATAGCCCTGCTCTTTGACCGCCTTTGCAAACTCAGAAATGGGCCACGCGAGGTCCGGCGTGTACGGACCATTGACATGGGGCTCCAGCTCGCTCAGGTTGATTTCGATAACCTGATCAAAATATTTTTCCGGTGCTGCATAACAATCCGCATCACCCGTAAGGCAGTCGGCAATCTGGTCGGCCATGTCGGCAATATCTGCACGGTCGGTAGCGCGCAGGTAGCGGCTCATAGAGTCATCATAGCCAAAAGTAGAGGTAGTAGCACCGATTTCGGCGCCCATATTACAGATGGTACCTTTACCTGTGCAGGACATTGCCTGAGCGCCCTCACCGAAGTACTCGACGATAGCACCCGTACCACCTTTCACGGTCAGGATGCCAGCTACTTTGAGGATGACATCCTTAGGCGAGGTCCAGCCATTGAGCTTGCCCGTCAGCTTGACACCGATGAGCTTGGGCATCTTGAGTTCCCAAGGCATACCGACCATGACATCTACGGCATCGGCACCGCCGACACCAATGGCCACCATCCCCAGTCCGCCTGCATTGGGCGTATGAGAGTCTGTACCAATCATCATAGCACCCGGGAAAGCATAATTTTCCAGTACGATCTGGTGGATGATGCCGGCTCCGGGCTTCCAGAAGCCAATACCATATTTATTAGAAACGGAAGCCAGAAAGTCATAGACCTCCTTGTTGTCGGTCATGGCGGTAGCGAGATCCTTATCGGCGCCGGACTCAGCCTGTATGAGGTGGTCGCAGTGCACCGTAGAAGGTACGGCTGTTTTGTCACGACCGCAGGTCATGAACTGCAGCAGCGCCATCTGGGCAGTAGCGTCCTGCATAGCGACCCTGTCGGGGGCGAAAAATACATAATCTTTGCCGCGCTGATAGGCCTGCAGCGGTGAGTCCGGATGCAGGTGGCTGTAGAGGATTTTTTCAGCTAAGGTCAGCGGCCGCCCAAGGTGGGCACGGGCAGCATCAACCTTGCGGGGCATGTCTGCATAAACAGCCTTTATCATTTCAAGATCAAACGCCATGACTTTATTTTTTCTATTGCAAATACGAATAATGAACGAATAACAACCGGGCAAAGCTAAGGGTTTTATACCATTTGCCGAAAGGCTGCTGCAGAATAAAAGCGGCTTGACTGTGCATTGGCTCAAGTGGCTGCCGAGTGAGGGCTGCTCAGGGCTGTACAGCCTGCCTCTGCGCAGGATGCCCCCCGCTGACACGGCCCGTGGCCACAGCCGCCGGCCGGCCAACTGTCCGGCAGCACACGAATACCCTGCCTCAGGAGCGGCGCTTGCGCCCGCTCCTGCAGGGCGTTGAGGGTGTTTTCGACACTTTTGCCCGTAGCCGTGGGCGCCGGCTTAGGCGTTGATGAGTTCTTCCTGCACATTGCCGGCCAGCTCCAGGCCTGCGTTGCGGCCTGTGCCCGCAAAGAGCAGGCGGTCACCCTCATAAAAAGAAAGCGACAGCTGTGACAGCAGACTTTCATTGACTTTACCGGTCATACGGCCGGCAATGGGCGAGATGAGGTCGGCACCCTCAGCCCGCAAGCCGGTGACTTGCAGCCGGTAGCGACTGTCTGTAAGGGTGACGGTCGGGTGGCCGTCCACGACGGCTGCCTGTAGCCGCGCGCCCGT
>JAUMBM010000226.1:0-6970 GCA_032115735.1 Saprospiraceae bacterium | reverse complement strand
CTATTGTCGGTAAGCTCAGGTATGGGCTGATCAAGCTTTAGCTTAAGTACGCTGTTGGGCTTTACGTCCTTGGGGGCACTCACTTGTTGTGACAGTGAACTGAGCGTGCCGGTGACGATGACCAGCAGGGCTACGATGGCTAATAGCGTGCCCAGACAGGAGGCAAAAAGGAATTTAATAAATTGTCGCATGTAAGATGGGGTTGTATTCTTTGTTTCCTGCAAAAGTATCGTTTCAAGTACGAATTTGGGCTTTTTTTCGATTAATAATCATCAATAACAGCTGTAAGGAGTATTTTTAGCCCTGCATAACAAAATACAATATGGGTAATATCTGTAATGGCCGTTTGGTGAGAGCTGCAAGAGGGAAGGTGCTGCCGCTGCTGGCCTTGTTTGGCGGCATGCAATTGTTGGCGCAGCCACTGGAGGTAAGCAGTGGACCACCCTATACACCCGACAACCTGATCAGCAATGTTTTCCTCGGGGATGGCGTAGAGGTGCTCAGTATCACCTACGACGGCAACAACCAGTCGGTTGGTTTCTTCAATAACGGAGCCGCGAGCATAGGTATGAGCAGGGGTATCGTCATGACTACGGGCAGGGCCGCTACCCAGGGCGCCAGTATCGGCGTCAACTCGCCAGGCAGCTCGCAGGCTTCTGTATCACTGCCAGGGGGTGCACTCTTTGATCCGGATATGCAGGCCATCGCAGGCCAGGGGGGAGCCATCAATGATATCTGTAGGTATGTCATTACCTTCCGGCCGGTCAGCGATACACTCAGATTCCGCTACGCCTTTGGTTCGGAGGAATATCCCGAATATGTGTGCAGTAATTTCAACGATATCTTCGGGTTTTTTATCAGCGGGCCAGGGATCACCGGCCCTTACAGCAACAACAGCCGCAACATAGCACTGGTGCCGGGTACCAACCTGCCCGTACGCATCAACAATGTCAACTCCGGGGTGGTCGGCAACAACGGAACCGCCGGCAACTGTCAGCCCCCACTGGGATCCCTTAGCTACAGCGCTTTTTACAATAACAACGAAAACTCGCCCGCCCTGCCTGTCTACGATGGCTATACAGATGTATTCACTGCAGAGGCCGTGGTGATGCCTTGTAGTACCTATACCATCAAGCTGGTAATCTGCGACGTGAGTGATGGTGCTTTCGACTCCGGTGTGTTTCTCGAGGCCAAGAGTTTTGGTACCGGCTCCGTGGACGTACAGATAGCCGGACTTAGTGTTGATGGCGGTTTGGCTGAGGGCTGTCGATCAGGTGAAATTGCTTTTGTACTGCCGGTAAGAACAGAAGACGATCTTCCCATCAGCTATACAATCGAGGGCAGCGCAGAGGCAGGCGTTGATTACAGCCCCTTACCTTCGGCCGTGGTGATACCCGCCGGCGACAGCATCGTGCGTTTTACCGTCGAAGCTTTTGAAGACAATGTCGATGAGGGCGATGAGAACATCCGCCTCATCGTGCAGGTGGATCCCTGCAACATAGATACCTTCGATATCCTCATCAAAGAAAATCCGCTGCTGAAACCCGATCTGGGCGATGATCTGCGGCAATGTCCCGAGGAGCTGGTCAACCTCGACGGCAGCATCCCGATCGAGCTGCCCGTCCCGCCGCGCTTCGTCAACAATACGCCGCTCAGCATCGCACAGCACAATATTCAATACTTTTCACCCATCGAAGTACAAGGGGTGCTGCCTGCGACGCTCGGTCCAGAAGTGATCAAGTCGGTTTGTATCGACAGTCTGGTGCATCAATGGATTGACGATCTGGATATCTTTTTGTTCAGCCCCGATGGTCAGTTTATCGAACTCACGACCGACAACGGCGGCAATGGCGGCAATGGCGGTCAGCCTGATCAATACCGCGGCACCTGTTTTACCCCCACGGCTACGGTGCCCGTCAACTCCCCCGGGCCTTTCGCGCCTGCTTCGGCCGTTCCTTTCACCGGTGACTGGAAACCTGAAGGGGTATGGGAAGATTTGTGGAGCGGCAGCCGGAGAACCAACGGTACCTGGCGACTGCTGCTGACCGATGACGCCATGGGCTTCGTCGGTACACTCTACCAGTGGTCTATCTGCTTCAATGCGCCTTACGAAATCAATTATCAGTGGACACCGGCCAGCGGCCTTTCCTGTGCAGATTGTCCCGATCCTGTGCTGACAGTGCCGGGTACTGCGACTACTTATGCCTTGCTCGCCCAGGATTCCTACGGCTGCCAGGTGTCAGATACGCTTTTGGTGGAGCCCTTCAGCTCACTGTCGATGTCAGATCCGGTCTGCGGTGCTGTGACGGAAAATTCAATTGAAATTATCTGGCCACCTGTGCCTGCCAGCCTCGGCTATGAGGTGAGCATCGATGGCGGCCCATGGATACCCGCCAATGCAGCCAACAGTCACCTGATCAGCGGCCTGTCGCTGTTGCAGACGGTATCGGTAGCTGTCCGGGTGGTTGGCAGCGATTGCCCCAGTGATCCTGAGTTTATCAGCTGTACCACGCTCAATTGTACACCGCCTGCAGTAACGCTTGCTGCCCTCAATCCGGTCAGCTGTTTTGGCGGCAGCGATGGCAGTGTACAGCTGGAGGTGACGGCGGGCAACGGTCCCTTCCTCTATGCTTTACCGGGACAGCAGAATGCCAGCGGCTTGCTTACCGGGCTGTTGGCAGGGTTGTGGGTGGCACAGGTGACGGATGCCAGTGGCTGTACGGCCAGCCTGAGCTTCACCATGCCGCAGCCACCAGATCCCGGGTTTACTTTTGTGGTAAAAAAGCCCGTCAGCTGCACGGGGGTGCAGGATGGCGAGCTGACCATAGTCGTCAATGACGGCAATGGTCCCTATGTTTTCGACTGGTCGTCAGGGGCAACAGACTCTGTAGCCGTGCAGTTGTCGACAGGGCAGTATCTGCTCAATCTGACAGATGCAGCCGGCTGCGTATTCCGGCTCGATACCGTGTTGTCGGAACCGCCGCCACTACAGGCTATCGCCAACGTGTCTGCTGTCAGTTGCTTCGGTAGCACCGATGGTGCCGTACAGTTGCTAATCAGCGGAGGAACAGGCGAATACGCTGTTGAATGGCTCGGCAGCGCAGGGCTCTTCGGACCTTCCATTGCCAATATGCCCGCGGGCAGTTACGCGGCCCTGATCGAAGATATAAATGGTTGTTCGCTTTCTTTGCTCGCCGAGATCGGACAGCCGGCGCCGCTGCAGGTAGCCGTCACGGCAACGGATGCGCCTTGTGCCGGTCTGCCCGGAGGCATACTACAAGCGGGCAGCCAGGGAGGGGTAACGCCTTATACCTACAGTTGGCGCGAAACATCAACGGGAATGGTCGTAGCAAGTACGGCCACGGCCAACAATATACCGGCAGGAACCTACTCCCTGCTGCTGACAGATGCCAATGGTTGTGAAAATGCGAGCCTGGTGGTGGTCGCAGAACCGCCACCGCTGGCGGCAACGCTGAGCCTGCAGCAGCCTGCCTGCTTTGGGGGCAGCGACGGACGGGGTAGTGCGCTGGTCTCAGGGGGTGTGCTTCCTTACAGCTACCAGTGGAGCAACGGGGCTGCCAGCCAGTCGACCAATGTACTTAGTGCGGGCAATGTGGCACTGACGGTTACGGATGCCAATGGCTGCCTGCTGGATACGGCCTTGCTGCTTTCTCAGCCCCAACAACTGGCCCTCTCGCTCAATGCTTACCCCGTCGCTTGCTTTGGCGGCAGTGACGGAGCTGCAGGCAGTCTGGTCACGGGTGGAACTACCCCCTATACCTACAGCTGGAATGTGGCTGCAGCCAACACCGACAGCCTGTCGCAGCTGAGTGCCGGGGCAGTCATCCTCCGGCTGACGGATGCCAACGGATGCCAGGTCGCCGATACGATTGCGATCACACAGCCGACACCGCTGGCGCTGGACTTTACTGTGCTCGATGTCGCCTGTTTTGGTGGCAACAATGGCCGGGTTACGGCGACTGCCACAGGCGGGCAGGGCGGCTATCAATACAACTGGAGCAATGGCCAGCAGACCCAGACAGCGGCGGGCTTATCGGCAGGCAGTTATCAGCTCAGTCTGACCGATGTCAATGGATGTGTATTGACACAGACCGTGACAGTCAATCAGCCTGCCGTGCTTTCCGCAGCCGTTACTACCTCTGTACAGGCCTGCAGCGGCCCGCCCAACGGAGGGGCTTCGGCCGTAGCGCAGGGTGGGGTGGCGCCCTATTCGTTTAGCTGGAGCAGCGGGCAGTCGGGGAGTACCGTCGGTGGCCTGGCGAGCGGCAGCTATCAGCTGACCGTGCAGGATGCCAATGGTTGCCAGCTTACACTGCCGGTAGTCGTAGACAGGGCACCCGCGGTCACGCTCAGCTATGTGGCAGGGGATGTCGATTGCCATGGCTCAGCTACGGGTAGCATCGCCCTCACAGTGGCTGGCGGCACGCCGCCTTTCCTTTACCAGTGGGCAGGGGCTGCTGTCGGCAATACACCTGCTGCTGCCAACCTGCGCGCCGGCAACTATGCAGTGACGGTGATTGATGCTCAGGGTTGTGAGGCATCGGCTGCTATGGTCGTTGAGGAACCATCACCTCTCGCGGCGGATGCGCAGCTTAGCAACATCGCTTGTGCAGGCGCGTCAACAGGTGCTGTCAGCGTAGTACTCAGCGGGGGCACAGGTCCTTACAGCTACGTGTGGTCCAACGGAGCTACGACAGCTACGGTCGACAGCCTGGCTGCCGGGCAATACAGCCTGAGCGTGCGGGATGCCAATGGCTGCCAGCTTAGTCGATCGTTTACGCTCGTCCAGCCGCCACCCATACTGCTGCAGCCACAAATTAGCAGCGCCGACTGTGCCAACAGCAGCAACGGGCGCATTGTGCTGTCTGCCGGTGGCGGCCAGGCACCTTATATTTTCCAGTGGTCCAATGGTGCTGCAGGCGCCAGCCTCGAGCAGCTCACAGCCGGCGAATATACCGTTACCCTGACCGATGGTCTGGGTTGCGCGGTCGTGAAGACCTATACCGTGGGAGCTCCGCCACCCATCGTCGTCAACCTGCAGACAACCGACGTGAGCTGCTTTGGCGAAGCCGATGGCCAGCTGCAGGTGCTCGCCTCCGGCGGCAATCCGCCTTACCGTTTCAAAATTAATACGAGCAGCCTGTTTAGCGGTAGCTCTCTGTTTGCAGGCCTCGATCAGGGGAGTTATGCGGTGCTGGTCAGGGATGCCAAAGGCTGTGAGCAGCAGTCGGGCGTAGCGACTATCCGGCAGCCCAATCCGCTGCTGCTGGAGCTTCCCGACCGGCTGATCATCACCTATGGCGATACAACAACCCTCGATCCGGTCATCTCATCCGACAGACCCATCGTTGTCTACAACTGGTCGACGGTCGATACCACCCGCATGAGCTGTACGGATTGTCCGCAGCCGCTCATTTATCCGGTCTATGAAGCAGATTATGCGCTGCTGATTCGCGATGAAAAAGGCTGTGAGGCCAGGGGCAGCGTGCGGGTGATCGTCGAAAAAGATTTCCGGGTGGAGGTGCCTACGGGATTTACGCCCAATGGCGATGGCCAAAATGATTTGCTGCTGGTGCACGGCAGGCCCGGCATCGAGGTACGGGCGTTCCGGGTTTTTGACCGCTGGGGTGAAATCGTCTTCGAGGCCCGCGATTTCGATGTCAACGATGTTGCTGTAGGCTGGGATGGCAGTTTCCGCGGTGAGCCGGTCAATGGCGGAGTCTTTATCTGGCAGGTAGACGCGCTGCTGCCCGATGGCCGCGAACAGCGGTTTAGGGGGCAGACGACACTGATTCGATAGCGGCATGTCGCACAAGCCCAAAGATATTTTTTTCCGGCTGGCCGGGGGAAGCCTTCGTTGGCTTTCTCCCGCCAGCCTGCAGGCCCTAAGGCCGTGCAGGATTTTTTTACCCTTCTACCACCTGGTGGCCGACAGGCCGCCCGCCCACATAAGCGCGCTCTACAAGGTGCGCACCGTCGACGAATTTGTGCGCGATGTCGATTTTATACGCCGCCATTTTGCGCCGGCCAGCCCGCAGCAGCTGCTGGACTGGGTCCTTTCGGGGGAAAAACCTGACAAGCCTGTGGTTGTTTTTTCCTTTGACGACGGCCTCAGGGAAGTGGGTGAGGTGGCCGTGCCCATCCTGCTGGAGCGGGGTCTGGCGCCGGTAGTATTTGTCAACAGCGCTTTTGTCGACAATCGCGCGCTGTTTTTCAGGTATAAAGCAAGTCTGCTGTTGAACGCGCTGCAGGAGCGGAAAAGTGAGGGCCACCCCTTGCTTCGCAACTGGCAGCGGGCACATGGCCTGGCGGCTGATGCTGCCCGCAAAAGTTTGCTGGCCATCAGCTACCAGCAGCAGCCGCTGCTGGACGATCTGGCCCGCCTGCTGGGCCTGAGTTTCGATGCCTACCTGGCGCAGCAGCGCCCTTACCTGTCAACCGACGCACTCAGGGCGCTGCGCGAGCAGGGCGTTTTTATCGGCGCTCACAGCATTGACCACCCCCTCTATGCCCAGATAAGTGGCGCAGAGCAGTGGCGGCAGACGATGGAGAGTATGGCATTTGTGCATGGCTTGTTTCCGGATGCGCCCCGCTTTTTTTCTTTCCCTTTTACGGACGCCGGCCTGCCGCCCGGCCTGCATGCGCAGCTGCTGTCGGCAGGGCCCGAAGGCCCGCAGCTGCTTTTCGGCTGCGCCGGTATGCAGCAAGGCCATACCGCCGGCCACTACCAGCGCGTGCCCATGGAGGTGGCCGACTGGGATGCGAGGCGAATTCTTATGTCTGAGTGGGCATACGCTCTGGCAAAAGACTGGCTGCCCGGCGCGCGCGCACCGGGTGCCGGCCAGGGGCTCTTTTCCCACGGCGACAGCCAGCGGGCAACGGCTGTGCGCCCGCAGAAACACGATACGACATCAACTTCCGAATAGGCACCGATGGAAATTAAAACATT
>JAUMBM010000225.1:0-7264 GCA_032115735.1 Saprospiraceae bacterium | reverse complement strand
GACTTTCTTCAGTCCTTCGAAGGTAGAAATCCAAAGATTCCCCTGTACATCTGTCATCATATCCATAATGCCAGCCAGATTGAATGGCATCAACGTGGGTAGCACAGCTACTTGAGGTTGACCTTTCCCTTTGAGCAGCCAGCTCAGCTGGCCTGTCTGGTATCTCCAAAACCCTCCTCTTCGAACGTCAGCTACTACCCTGGTCTCAATCATAGAATCCCCAGCCTGCAAGGAAGGAAATGCGGATATGATTTTCTCCATTTTGAAATGACCGCTCCTGTCAACCTCCAGAATACGATCTGCCCCTACCACAATCATACGCCTGGTTGTGGGCTGATACACGGCACTGTTGAAATAAGGAATCTCCGCCGCGCCTATTCGTTGCCCGGCATCGGAAAACAGGAGGATACTATCACTATTGTTGCCTCCCATTTGTGCTTTCATCAGGAAAGCAGCAGAAAAATCAGGTGCTCCGGGCAAACAAAAGCGCCAATGATTGCGAGTAGGGAGAATGAAAAGGCGCTCCCATTCATTGTCCTTATTTTGCCGCCATACTTCCCTCTTTTCGTTTATAATCCGCAGAAGCCCTTCCTGATCGAGCGTAACGTCCACAACCTTACCCAAACGAGCCCCATCGAGGGCGGCATCGGGTAATACAACTTCCCATGTACGAATATTAACCAGCAGAAAAGGCAGTTCATCATCATTTTCAAAAAATATCCACAAGCGTCCCTGCCGATCTTCCATTCGTAGAGCAAAACTACTCCGCAGTGGATTAACCGGCCATTCATAGACTTTATGCATGGCAAATCCATCGTAGGCATTGAGCCCCACGTCCGATGCCAGCCAGATAATCCCCCTGCTATCCTGAAAAATATCTCTGACGACGTGATGATAAAGACCCGAATTGAGCCCAAACTGCCGGACATCGACGGCACAGAAAGTATCGTCAGTACTTTGTGCAGCAGCGGGCACACCCATACACATTGCTGCGAGCAATATGCTCAGTATCCATATCCTGAAATATTTATGAAAAGCATCGGATCGTAGTAGCATAGGTAGCCGTAATCCTGTTAGAAAGCATTGAAAACATGTTCATACACGAAGGGGAAGAAAATGATCTGGGGAGTATACTCGCTGATACCTGTCGGGATCCTGTACAACCAATAAAGCCCCTCAATTTTTCCAAAAAAAACCAGCGTTTTTGTACAAAAACGCATGATGCCCCGGACTTTTTAGCGCTATTGTACAAACGCCCTATATAAATTTGAGCATCAGAAAATTAACACAAAACACCCATCCCATACAGACCAGATGCAAGCAGGATAAGTTCTCAAAATCTCCGGGATTTGGGGACTCTGTCTGTGGTATTAAGCGTGGGTTTGGGGATTTCTGCAGGACACAAGAATTTGCGAACCCACGCTTGTTTAACTATTTGCCAGAAGGGAAATAGGTATAATCTACTCCCATTCGAAGCTATTCTCCGCCCGTAAACCGCGGACTCCCTCATAATGAGCCTTCAGGAAAGTAAAATCCTTTTCTTTATCCCCGCTGGGATAAAAAGGTTTGCTGAAATCGATTACATGGCGACCTGCATCGAAGCGGCACAAAATCAGGGGTACTTTGGCTTTGAGCGCGATATAGTAAAAGCCCGTTTTGAGTTCTGTCACCTTCTTACGTGTTCCTTCAGGAGCGATACAAAGCTTGAAGGACTCATGTGTTTGGAACATATCTGCCACGGCATCCACGTAATTATTGCGTTTGGAGCGATCGACGGGATATCCGTTGAGCCAACGCATGATGAGTCCCAAGAGCCCTTTGAACAAAGAATCTTTGCCTACAAAGGCGACCTCCTCCCCAATGGCTGCACGTGCGAGCAACCCCAGCGGAAAATCCCAATTGGTCGTGTGCGGAATCACGATGATGACGTACTGATCGGGCATGTGGTTGTTATCATTAACCAGTTTCCAGCCCAGTATTTTTAGCAATAGCCGGGCGATGCGTGCCTTGGAACTCAGCTTATTGGTGACCGATGACGGGCTCATGTCAATTTTTGCTTTTAGACGGACAATTAGCGGGAAAATTAGCAACTAATTTTAAAGTATACAATCCATCTGTATGTAAAATCTTCCATAAACAAACAGCTGAAAAGCCTATATAGATGAATACTCAAATAAAAAAAACGAGTATATTAGCAGCAAACAGCGAAAACATTGACGAAGCTATTAGCAACTACTGTAGGATATCCTTTCCGGCTACTGTGGCTGCTGGTATTTCCCTGCAGTCTGGCGGCGCAATCACCTGCCGAGCGTCTGGCGGCTATTTTTTCGCCTGAAGGTGGTTTTTACCAGCAGGCTGTCACTGTGCAGCTCGCTGCTGCGGGTTCAAGTGCCATCTACTACACGCTGGACGGCAGTTTGCCGGGGCAGCATAGTTTCCTGTACAAGCACCCGATTACCCTGAACAAGACAACCGTCATCCGTGCGGTTGCATTTTGCGGGGACGACAGAGGCCACTACCGAGGGCAGACCTATTTCATCAACGAACCGCCCACACATTTTCCGGTTGTCTCTATTGCGATTACACCGGAATTATTGTTTGACCCGCGCGACGGCATATTTGTTGCGGGGCTTGATCTGCAGGATACGCACTGGAAGCAGGCCGGCGCCAATTTCTGGACGAAGCGCGAGCTCAGTTGTCATACCGACCTCTTTGAAGCCGACGGGAAGCTCGTATTCAGCAGCATGACTGGTTTCCGGCTTTTCGGCGGCATGAGCCGTTTGTTTCCACAAAAATCTATGGCTTTGGTTGCCCGGTCGCGCTATGGCGCCGCTCACTTTGACCACCCTATCTTTGGAGTGGATGGTCCCGATAAATTCTCCTTTCTGGTCATCCGCAACAGCGGCAGTGATTTTGGGAAAAGCCACTTCCGGGACGGGCTGATGACTGGCTTGGTGAAGGACTGGGATTTGGAGACCCAGGCCTTCAGGCCGGCGCAGGTGTATATCAATGGTACCTACTGGGGCATTTACAACCTGCGGGAAAAAGTCAACAAACATTTCATTGCCGACCATTTTCCCGAGCTTGACAAAGACAGCATAGACCTGCTGGAGCACAGGTGGCGCATACGCGCGGGCAGCAGCAGCCATTATCGGCAGATGTTGCAGTTTATGGAGACACACTCCCTACAGGACAGCGCTGCCTTCAGTGCGGTTGAGCGCATGATGGATACGGACAATTTCATGCAATACCAGATTGCGCAGATCTACTTTGACAATCGCGATGCCGGTGGCAACATAAAATATTGGCGTCCGCGGCAACCGGAGGGACGCTGGCGCTGGATTTTGTACGATACGGACCAAGGCTTTGGGCTGCACCAACGCCAGGCCTACCAGTTCAATAGTCTGGCTTTTCACACGAAGGCGGACGGTCCCGACTGGCCGAATCCTCCCTGGAGCACTTTCATTCTTCGCAAGCTATTGGAAAACAGTCGCTTTCGAACCCATTTCGTCAATCGGTTCTGCGACGCGCTCAACACCCGGTTTTCACCCCCGCAGGTAAACCGGCAGCTTGATTCGCTCGTGTGTCTTTACCAGCAGGAGCTGCCTCGCCACTGGGCGCGCTGGCAGCTCGACCCGACCCACTGGCATGATGCCATCACCACTATGCAGCTTTTTGCGCGCGAGCGCCCCCTCTACCTACGCCGGCACCTGCAGCAATTTTTTCAGGCAGGTGAGCAGCGGCAGCTGCGCCTGCAGAGCAGTCCGGGTGGTCGGATTGTACTCAACGACAATCTCGTGATCGGAGAGCAAGCCTTTGAAGGGGAATATTTTTCCAGCTACCCTGTGCATGTAGTTGCTCAGGCCGATTACGGCTACAGGTTTGAACGCTGGGAGGGGAAGCTGCCTGATCCGCGACAGCGGGTGCAGCTACTGTCGCTGCGGGAACAACAGCCCGTGGTGTTGAAGGCGCTGTTTGTACCCTTTGTGGATCCGCATGAAGGTATGGTGATCATCAATGAAATCTGCCCACGCAATCCGGTGGTTGGCGACTGGGTGGAGATACACAACCGCTCGGATAAGCCCGTCAGGCTGGATAAGTGGATATTTACAGACTACAAGCATGAGTATATTTTTCCGGACATTGTACTGGAACCCAATGATTACCTGGTGGTATGCGAAGATGTTGATCGCTTTCGCGCCCATTTTCCGGGTACTTATCTGGTTATTGGGGGGCTTACATTCGGACTTCACAAGCGTCGCGAACAGTTGGGGCTTTACACCGCACAGGGTGCCTTTGTTGACAGTACCAGTTATGCCCTGCCCGCACTGGATAGCTTTTTCACCCTAAGCCTTCTCCTCCCCAGCCTGGATAATGCAAATGCGGACAATTGGGAAGTGCGTATGGGCAGCGGCACTCCCAATACGGCCAACCCTTTGCACTTGGAGTTCAGTGTAAGATCGGTGCAAACACAATGGCTTCGTGCGGGGATATGGTGCGGGCTGCTGCTGCTTCTATTCATGAGCAGTTACAGGCCGCTGGTCGGTGTTCTCCGGAAAATCGTCGGTAAAAGGACTTCGAATTGATAAATGCTCGTACATTTGTAGGCATGAAGTGGTTTGTTTCTCATATACTCCTGCTCTTCGTATCCTTCGGACTTAGTCTGCCGGGATATGTAGCCTCCCGGGATCTTCGGGGGGAGGCTGCACCTGTGCAGGTAGTACATGCGGAAATCATTTCTCTCTCTGCGCTGCCACCTCTTCCCTGCCCCAGTGGCAGTATCCGTCAGCCAGTGTCTTTGCTCGATTGCCCGTTGCACTGGCAGGAGGGGGCGGGCAAGGTGGCTGCCTTTTTGTCAAAATCCGACAGCCCCGCTGCGGAGCATCTTACGGAGGCCCGCATTTTGGGCAGCTGCTGGCTATATTGCTCGCAGTGCGTGTCCAACATTATCTTTCCCACCCACTTTTTTTGGTAGGTATTCCATCCGTTTTACAGGCTAGCAGCCCTTAGCCCCTACCAAGAAGTAACCAATCATTTTAATCATCAGCGGGAAAAGTGCGCTATATTTTTTGCCGGCTGACGCCGGAAAATAAATACCCTGCGTGCATGGCTATCCAGCTGCTATCAGCAGCTGGATAGCCTCCAGGGCGCGCTTACTCCCGGATAGATTACCATATAATCATGGATGGAATAACCATATTGCTGGCCGTCATCATCTCCGGCCTTTTTGCTGCCCCTTTCGTGCTGGCAGCCTATAATAAAAAACAGACGAAAAGTAAGTACCAGCAGGCACTTTCACAGTCGTGGCCTGGCAAGTCATTGTCATTTGATCTGTATGACAACTGGAATGGCTACGCGATAGGTTTTGACGGCCGCCAACAGTTGTTGGCTTACATTCGCTTTGACGGAGAGGTTATGGCGGAGAAACAGCTGATTGAGCTTGCCCAATTTGGTAGCTGCAACATCAAGCAAGAGACAGAAACGGCTGATACAGGTCATCGTTCGACCAAGCGACTCGGCCTGCAGCTCAGCCCAAGGCAAGCAGGAAGCGCTGCCCCCTGCTTTTTGTTATTTTACGATGCAGGCACCAACTTTATGCTTTCCGGCGAGTTAGAGTTGGTCAATAAGTGGTCTAAAAAAATTCGTGAAGCGATGGGGTAGCGCTCATTGTTTTGTTTCGCTGCTGGCAGCGAAACAAAACAGTGAATGCATGTTTTTTTGCGGATGATAACAATGTAATTTTTATGCTCCGGTCACAAAACAGGCAAAATCGAAGGCCAGCAGGAGACTATCATCCATATAATGGAGAGAAGGATCCAGTCGGGCTCTGTGATTGGCCATCAACGCTCCCTCTTTTTGCATTAACTGATAGATTGTCCGCATGACTTTTGCATGGCGCTCAAAATCGCCCCCTACAGGTAAGTCAGGAGCCCCCAGCCGCTCCAGCAGGCTGCGGAGTCGCCCGGCCTCGTAGGGTGCATGCCGATTAGGATATTGAAAAGTGAGATAGAGGGAAACCATACCATAATCATCGTTGTGGTAATGGCTTCCCTCTTTTTTTAGCGGGAATCGCTCCCTGTATTGGCTCATCAGCTGATCACAATAGAACACAAAACGGTCGGCGCGGCCCGACAGATCCCTCTTTTCGTCAAACAGATCGATAAACATAGACCTGACGAATTCGGGTTCCATCTCCATGAACAACAGCATCATCCTCTTGGGCTCAAAGCCCTCCCTGCTCCACAACCTTCTGGTGCGGGCGTTGTCGAGCGCAGCCTGAAAGCCCGCCCGCAAGTCCGGCGCCTGCATATCCCAGTGCTGCTGCCAGCGGCGCTGGCTGTCCCAATAGTAAAGTCGCGCATCAGCCTCCCGCCCACAAAGCCAGGCGCTGTAGTCTGCAAAATAGTGCTGAAGTTTTTTGAGCTGCATAAAGTATATCGTTTGTGCACCTTCGGGTACCATCAGAGCAAAGATAGGCCGGCAACAGCCAACAGGCTAAAAAAAATCATCCTCCCTGCATGCTGATAATCACCATATGACCTTGGTGAAAGCCTTAATTTAGTGACCGTAAACAATCCTTGTTATTGTTCGTAAAAATTTTTACACCATGAAAACAGCAAAGCGCAGGGACTTGCCAACACTGGTTGGTGAGTGGCAAGACTGGTTGGAAGACTTCATTAACACATCGCCTGCCGGCTTTTTGCAGAAAGTAGGCATGAATACGCCTGCCGTCAACATTCGGGAGGAAGACAGCAACTACCTCATCGAAGTAGCCGCCCCCGGCATGGAGAAGGGGGATTTTTCGGTAAAAGTCGATCGTGGCGTGCTCACCATCAGCAGTGAGAAGAAGGAAGAGCGGGAGACGAAGGATGACAAATATCACCGCAAGGAATTCAGCTACAGTGCTTTTTCCCGATCTTTCACCCTACCTGATGACGTTGAAGAGGATAAAGTCAGTGCCAAATATGATAAGGGTGTTCTCACCGTAACGGTAGCCCGCAGCAAAGCAGTGCCGCCGGCCGCTTCCGGGCGCAAGATAGAAATCAGCTAGCCAACGGCCTCCCCGGCCTGTTGTGCAGCCTTACAAATTTAGTGGAGTAGACGTGAACGCGACGGTCCGCTCGCTGTGCAAACAGTGGTGCGGGCCGTTTGCTTGTAGCAGGCAGACACTTTGGGCCGGCCGACGGTGCTCCAACGTCTTTTCCCGCCCAATTTTGTCTGCAAAGGCGTCAAAATATTTATCTTTGGCATACTTAGCAGCATA
>JAUMBM010000224.1:0-10894 GCA_032115735.1 Saprospiraceae bacterium | reverse complement strand
TCAGGGTACTGATTGAAAATAGTTTTGTAGCCTTACAAAAGAGATTGTTACAAAATCTCAGCTCTTCGGCAGAAGAAAGATATGCTGCTTTTCTGGAGAATTATGCACAGTTTGCCAACCGCCTCCCTCAAACACAAATTGCTTCATTCCTGGGTATTAGCCCGGAGTTTTTGAGCCGATTGAGGGGCAGGATGGCCAAAAAATCTTAGGGTGTTCGGAATTTTCTGTCATCGATAAAAACGATGTGTTCGCTTGCGGATTTTACGTTTTTGAAGGAATACAGTCGGTGCAACATGACTGAAAAAGGTAAAAAAACCCATTAGGTGTCTTATTCTTAAACTAAGTCAAGACAATTTCTTGATCTGCATCATTGGCAGCATAGCGCTCCCGGGCGCAACTTTGCCATCGCATTGATTTTGGAAGTTGTAGATTATCTGAAGGCTAATAACCAACGTATGAGAAATAATATTTTAGTACTGATTGCTTGTGTGTCCTTTTTTATGGGGATATCTCCAGGCCTCACAGGGCAGAGCAATGACCAGTGGCAACAATTACAGCTTGGCAGACAGCTTTTTGAGCTTCACAATGTAACGGGCGAGGTGATTAGATTCCGGGGCAGGCGGGTGTTGAAGATCGAGCGCGACTTACAGGCAATTCCCTTTGATGCCAATCGAATTGAAGCAACTGTTGATGAACCACATTATGCGAGGCTGGTTGGATTGGAGGATTTTGAAAACGGAACCATCGAGCTGAAAATGTATAGCCAGATTCAAAATCCTGCACCTTATCCCGGTGTTGCCGGATTTATCGGTGTCTACTTCAGGATAAAGGAGGATGATTCGGCTTTTGAAGGCCTTTACCTCAGGCCAAAGGTTGGCAGGGTTGACAACCAGCTATTCAGGAATCGCACGGTACAATATATTTCTTATCCGCATGCCAAATTTGATACGCTTCGAAAAACCGCTCCGGGCAAATACGAGGGCTCAGCCCCGGTCGCTTTGGGCGAATGGATTACTGTGCGTATTGAGGTAAATGGTGAAACTGCCGAGATGTTTGTAAACAATTCAAAGTACTCTACTTTTATTGTGGATAAGCTGTTGGGAAGTAACACCAAAGGAGCTGTCGGGTTGTACGTAGACATCGGTACGATAGGGTACTTCCGGGATCTCAAGGTAAGTAGGCGGGCACTAAAAGTGAGCAGGAAGGCGGGCGATCGGATTGATGATATTTGAGCCGGCCTCCCGTAGGGACGGGATGTGGGTAGAAAACAACAACCCCGGTGTTTTCAGAGTCCCGTAGGGACGGGATGTGGGTAGACCCGTAGGGACGCGATGTGGGTAGAAAACACCAGGGTCGTTGCTACCCATATTACGCCCCTAACGGGGCTTCCAATCTACAGCAAACGCTAAATAATGCAAAAATCTTGCGTGTTGATGCTGTGTTTCAATGAAAATTAAAACATAGATGATTGTTTTTCAGTTTATTAATGGTGATTTGGGCCTTTTTCGGCAAACCCTGTTTATGGCAGATCAGCTGCTTGTCTCGTGGCCGTGAACCGTCAGGGTCAACGGCCGGCAAGGTTAAACTGGCGTCCCGCTTGCCGATTTGATAATTATAGTATTCCGTTATTTATCCTTTGTTGCAATTGTTGTTCTTGCTCGTAGCGTCTGCGTCTTTCCTCTATGCGTTGTTGGTAATATTGTATCCTGGCATAAGGATCCTCATGGAAGCGCATCCATTCCTGCTGCTTGATTTCTTCGTTGCGCTGTCGGTTAATCTTTTCTGCCATCATCATATCATAGATATTTATCCACTGCTCGGCATCCGTCAACAGCTCCAGATCGGGATTAATTACATAGACGCCGCGGTTGATGCGCAGAAATAGCTTTTTGTTATAGCCGTCCTTACTGTCAACTTCATTTTTCGCGAGAATGCTGTTGAGGTAGGTACGCTTTTTACGAAAATCGGGCAATACGGAATGGGGATAGCCAGCACAGCTTTCGGTAATATTGTCCATCGTCATTCCTTTATCATCCAATAATTTTTTTTGCAAAACAATATCTGTCTGCACGCATATAAAATGATGTAACAGGAAAAACTCTGCTGAGCGTGCATGGATTTTCACAAGCTGGTTATCAACTTTGATTTTCAGGGTATCGGGTCGCAGTCGGGGGTAAAGGTCGGGCAGTCGTTCTTGCAGAAATCGCGGCTGCATATACCCATGGTGAAGCGCCATAAGAAAGGGTGTCATCCCCTGATTGTCGGTTGCACTCAGGCTGGCGCCCTGCTCAAGCAGGTGGTCAATAACACTGGCTGCATCAAATTTGATAGCTGCCAGCAGCGGGGTCAGGTTAAATTCGTCGCGGTAGTCAAGTCCGTACAGATCTATATTGGCCTTCACTTTTTTGAGATCGTCGCGCATAAAAGGCGCATATACGCGTCGCATGATGGCAGTGCGCTCAAAATCGGGTTTATCGGCACGGCGGTACTTTAGCCGGGAGAGTTTTTCGATGATCTCTTTGTCATCCTGAATGACTGCAAATTCAAAAAGTCGATCCTTGGCTTTTTTGTTGAAATGTTCCGGAATGAGTGCCTCCACTTTCAGGCGGGCCAATTCTTCCCGGGTCACGGGCGTCCAGGGCGTAGGTCGGGTACCAAGGATATTGTTGCGAATAAGCGCCGCCTGTTCAAGTTTACCTTGCTTTTCCAGCCTGCTGGCTTCGCGCTGCCACTCGGCCAGGCTGGATTTCTGCTCCGACAACCCCAGTTGCTGCCGGCTGTTGACCAACCCAAGTAGTTCCATCAGTGGGTGCTTCTGGGAAGATTCGAGTATGTACAGATTACTCACGGCTCTTGTGATAGCTACATATAAAGAATTGATATAGAATTTATAGACGTCAAGTGATTTGTCGTTTTTGTCTTTGGCGCGCGCGTAGCGAAGCTCATCGCTTTCGAGATCGGAGGTCCGTACGCCCTGGGTGATTTCAATAAATTCGCGAGACTTACCGGTAATAAAATTAAAGAGAATGATGTTTTCGTATTCGAGCCCTTTCGCTTCCTGTACCGAAAAAAGCAGGGGTGTCTGAAATACTTTACGTGCTTCGGCCTTGTCCTCCTGGCTCATGACAATGACCGCAAACTGCGTGGAGCTGCGGGTTTTTTGGTTGAGCTCTTGCTTAATTTTAGCTTGATCGGGCAGGTAGATGACCTCCCCGGCTTTTGCGGAGATGGCATTGACGAGGTAGTTGCTCTCACGGTCGATAGAGCCAAAGCGTACATTTTTGATTTTCAGCAGCTTGTTTGCTACTGTTGTTACTTCCGGAGAATTGCGATAGTTGGTGCGCAGAATACGGAGCTCATTGCCGAGCTGCTCGTGCTGGTAGAACATAGTCTTGACGTTCGACCAGGAGAAAAAGTTGGGATGCACAATTTGGTTGGCATCGCCGCACAGGATAAATTGGCCGTTGATCTTCAGGGATTTGAGTATGAGGAAGAGCTGGGCATTGGTCAGATCCTGTACCTCGTCGACGACAATAAAGTCGTACTTAGGCTGACAGCGTTCCTGCCACCGGACGGCCAGCATGCTGAGGTCATAGTAATGGTCGGTCTGCAAAAATTGCAGGTATTTTTCAAACAATCCATAGACTTGCTCGCGCTCCTCCAGGAGAAAAACAGACTGTCTGACGCCCAGAGACAGGTAGTCCTCGCGACTGAGATATTCTTTATCAACGGCCATACCCGTGATAACACCCTTGAATTCTTCATACAACTTGTAACCATCTCTGATTTTAACGCTGTTGCGATGCTTACCGAACCAGGTATTGAAGGCCTGAAAGCCAAGCTCGCGCCCCTGCGGTATATGAATGGTCTCTACATACTCTTTAAATGACAGAAAGTCTATTGACTGATGCTCGTTTTGGTATTGGTGCGCGTAGTAAAGATTGGCAGAGTTTTCTACCAAAAAGGAGGAAAGGGTTACGTATAGAATATTGCCGCTGAGTGTTTTGATCTTTTCAAGGGTGAGTGCAGTCTTGCCACTGCCTGCCGATCCGATAATAATGAGGGGGGGTGGCAGATGAAGCAGTTCCAGCTGGTCATCGTCAAAGGAGATAACCTTATCAAGAAAATGAAAGTGTGTGCTGCGAGGGTTGATGTAGGGTAAGGGCAGTATGTCAGCTTCGGCAAGCTGTCCTTGATTGACGAGGGGCTGCAGCTTGGTCTCGTCAATAGCCGCTCCGTTGAGGAAGCGGGAATCACTGTAGCGATGATGGAGAATTACCTCCAGCAACAGCAGGCAGCTGCGTCCCTGATAGCGCGCAAACCTAAAGAGTAGTCGATTTTCATCATCGATTTTCGCGCGATAAAAAACCGTATTGCTCAGTTTTTTGACCTCAGCTCCTGCAAAATCACCCCGTCGCAGTTGCTCGACAACCTTCTGGAAATTTTTCTTTACTTTGCTGTAATTGATGCCATTATATAGAAAAAACTCCATCATGATTGATGTTTTGTAAAACGGTCTATTGTATAGGACGGTTGCAGTCCGCTGTCAAGTTACTCCTCTCGACATCCTGTCGCGGGCATACCAGGGTTTATTGGCTTTAATGTACGCGTCGCAATCAGATTGCAGCACGGCTAAGGGTGGCTTAGCGTACAAGGCTGCACATAGCTCGCCGAAATTCCGGAAATTTTGACCAGCTTGTATGCCCAATACGTGACGACCCGAAGTGTGCCTCTCAGCCTTGCATGTAGCCAAACTCAGCCAGGCGGCGGCGCAGCTCAGCCAGGTGCTTATTGGGTACAATAAGCAGATAGCCTTCGGCCTTGGCAACCAGCTTTTTGATCACCGGATCCTGAGCGATGAGCTGTAGCAGCTCCAGTCGGCCCTCAGGAATTTTAAAGATGGTGCAATCCTGCTGCACCTCCAGGGGGTTAATTTTTTCATGCAGGGAGCTGAAAAAAGCTTGCCAGTTAGAAGGAATATCGCCCGGCACCAATTTTTTAAAAAGGTCTATCTTAGCGATGAGCTGCTCGCGGCGCTGCACCTGCTGAAGGAATATGCGCGCTTCTGTCCGGAAAGTCTGCGGACCAACCTGTTCGGCAAAAGGACTTAATGACCCCGCGTAGGGGCTGTCCGCACTGTCAAGTTTGATGAGCAGGGCTTCTTCAGACAGACTGATGCCTGTCGTTACCTCGTTGGGTGGCTGGTAGTCATCTGTCAGGCCACAGATATAATCACCCAGACGCGTACGCTTAACGGCCAACAGACCGTCCCAGGCAGAAAATCCAATCACCCCCATCTGTTCAGGAGCCATCTGCTCATAGACCAGGTCGCACATGCCCAAAGCAGCAAACATAAAGAAGGTGCCGCGGAGCACGGGCAACTGTACAGCGTCTCTGTAATAAGAAAAATTGATGACGGATTCCTTTTGCAGCCCTTTGTCACTCGTATCGTATGAAAGGCGGTAGTAGGCCTCGCTGCGACTCACAGGTTCGAGAGATGCGCCTGTGAAGGTGTAGTAACCTTCGATGTTTTTTACAGGGACATAGCTGTCGGCCGGCAGCTCTTTGAGTAAGTCGAGCAGCTGTGTACCCATGGGCTTGAAATCTCTGTTTTCCAGATAGCCCATACCTTTGATGTCGGGGAGCAGAGCCGTTGCTGAAGGAAAAACAGTAGGATAGGTGATTTTGAAAAAAAGGCGTAGTAGCCGGTGAACTGCCACATCCTCGTCTGCTGCCGAAGGCAGGTAGGGGCAGATGCTTGCGAGAATGTGCGTCCGTAGCAACCGATGTCGCCGGATGTCGGTATCGGGGAAAAATTCCCGCACTTTTAGCATTCGGTGCACCCTGCCCAGGCCGGATACTGATGGCCGGCTCTTACTGGTATAACCAATCTCTCCCTGCTTGTAGTAGGCATACAGCCGGGGAAAATCAAAGTGGAAGGTCTCTTCAGCCTGCTCATAGACGATTCCTGTTGCTGGTGGACTCGCCATCGGACTCAGCTGACTCCATTCCGGCTGTTCATAATAGCTCAGGAGGATTTGTCGCAGGCTGCCGGAGAGCTGAAAATAGTGCTCATCAGCGTAGCTGGTCCATCCGGGTTTTTTGAAAGGCAGAGCCGACAGGCTGTCTTTTATCGTTGAATAGACACTGAAATAGCGACCGGACTTATTGTCCTGCGACAAAACTTCCACACCATATTCCTCCCGCGCCTGCTTGAAGCTGATGACGTCGCGCAGAACCAAAGCATCCCAAAGGGTCAGTCCTTCAGGCGGCAGGCTTTCCCGGAAGCAGTGATAGGTCTCCAGGTCAGCAAACAGCAGCGCTACCAAGCGAACAATATCTGCCTTCACCCTGACCTCAGGTTGCTGCAGGTTTTTGGGCAGGTATTGCCCCATGCCCTCTTGTCGGAGGTACTCGCCGGATTGCTTCAGCACAGGCGCCACCAACGGCAGCCAGCGTTCCTGCAGCAGCTCTTTGTTGTACTCCTTGTCCAGCAGTTGACAAAGCTGTTGGTGGCGGTCTTGGATCTCACTCATTTTGCCAATAACATATTGATATCTTCCTCGGACAGGGACTTGAGGGAGGCCCCGTCGGCGGAGATGATGTTGTCAAAAAGCTCTTTCTTCAGCTCCTGCAGCTGCAGGATTTTTTCTTCAATGCTGCCTTCGGCAATGAGCTTGTAGGCGTGTACTTTGCTGGTCTGCCCGATGCGGTGGGCCCGGTCGATGGCCTGGTTTTCGGCGGCTACATTCCACCAGGGGTCGTAGAGGAAGACCGTGTCGGCAGCAGTTAGGTTGAGGCCGGAGCCACCGGTTTTGAGGGTGAGCAGGAATACGCGACACTCAGGGTCATTCTGGAAGCGGTCGACCAGCGACTCGCGGTCACGGGTAGCGCCGCTCATGCTGATATAGCCTACGCCTGCCTGATCAAGCCGGGCACTGATACTCTCGATGGCAGCCAGAAAGTTGACAAATACCAGCGCTTTGTGGCCGTTGGCTAGGGCGTCGAGCAGCTGTTCTGTCAACAGCTCGCACTTACTGCCCTCGATACGACCATCGCTGAGTGCCTCAGGAATGGTGGCAATCTGCCGGAGCTCACTCAGCGCCTGAAAGACAAAGAACTGAGCGCCGGCAACGCCTTTCTCCTGAATCTGCCGGCCTATCTCGTCGGCATAAAACTGCCGCCGCTGCTCATAGAGCCGCTGTTGGGCGTCGCTCATGGGCACAAAGAGCGTCTGCTCGGTTTTATCGGGCAGCTCCAGCAGTACTTCCCGCTTGAGGCGGCGCAGGACAAAAGGGTATATCTTGCGGCGCAGGTGGCGAGTGGCATCCTTGTCGCTGTATTTCTGGATGGGGTTGAGAAAGTCGTTGGTAAATTCTCCCAGACTCCCGAAGAGTGCGGGGTTGAGGAAGTGGAAAAGTGAGTAGAGCTCCGTCAGGTTGTTTTCAATAGGCGTACCGCTCAGGGCAAGGCGATGCTGGCTCCGCAGCAGCATCACCGCCTTGGTCGTCTGCGCGTTGATGTTCTTGATGTTCTGCGATTCGTCGAGGATAACGTAAAAAAACGACTCCTCTTTGAGCTCTTCAATGGTGTTGCGCAGGGTAGCGTAGGTCGTAAACACCAGCTGGGTATTGCGCACCGACTCGATCTCGCGCTGGTTGCCGTAGTAAGTATAGGTACTCAGTTGGGGGGCAAACCGCTGCACTTCCCGGGCCCAGTTGAACAGCAGACTTTTGGGCATGACGATGAGGCTGGGTTTCGTCTGCCGGGGGCAGACATCCGCTAGCAAGGCTATCGTCTGCAGGGTTTTACCCAGACCCATATCGTCGGCCAGACAGCCACCGATCTGCTTGTCGTGCAGGTACTTGAGCCATTTGAAACCCTGCTGCTGGTAGGGGCGCAACTCAGCATTAAGGGCGGGTAGCCTGACCCGCGCCTTGTCGAGCTTGTTGAAGCCCTCAAACAGCTCGCGGGATTTTTGAAAAGTTTTCTCCTCCGCCAGCTCACCAATAAGCTCATTGAGGAGGGGGAAATCAAAAAAAGAAACGCGGGCCGCTTTCCCTTTTTTCTTGAAAAGACGCTCCAGCCGCCGCACGTAGCTCTCGTTGAGCAGGGCATGCGAGCCGTCGCTTAGCAGCACATAGCGCTGCTTCTGGTATTGCTGTATGGCCTCAAACAGGTTGATCTTCTCTCCGTCGAAGTCGAGCTGCGCACTACCCTCAAAGAAGTCAATCTTGTGGCTGAGGGAAACCTGCAGTTTGGGCATCAAGGTCCTGATTTTATAGGCCCGCAGTTTTTCTGCCCCCATAATCGTATACTGCGTCAGCAACTGCGGCAGCTCCTGGTAGATGAAAGGGGCTGCAATAGACTCGGGTACAATGAGCAGATTGCCTTCGGCTACGGCCAGCACGCCCTTGCCCTTCTTGCCGCCATATTTGTTGAGCAGCCCCAGAATTTGGGCGCTGAGCATTTCGGTAGATTCGTAGTCTATGTAGCGTATGTGAATGCGCTTTTCCAGCTCGTTGATATCGGCATATCGGTACAGGTTGTACTGCTCAAGGGCTTCGACGGGCAGGTCGGGCAATTGCTGTACTACCCGCAGATAAAGGGTATTGGTCTCATCAATCTTTTCAAAAATCAGGCAGGGGCGGGCTTTGATGTGCTCTGCCGACAGCTCCGCATCGCGGTATTCCTCAAATTGGAGGCTTATGTGGTCGATGTTGGAAAAAAGCAGGGAGAGAAAAAGTGTGAGGTCGCGGCGGTCAAATTGCAGGTTGAAGTGCGCAAGGGTCGGACTGGTTGTGCCGGCAGGTGGAATTTCTATGAGCAGCTTGTTGGCAAGTGCATATTGCTCGCTGACCAGCCTGAAGTTATCCATAGTTTGTCCACCATGCTGTAAGAGGATGTCGGACTGCAGCAGCTGCTCAGTGCTGCCTGGTTGAACTCGAAGTATAAGCCGGCCTTCCTGAGGTGAAAAGGAAATACGCTCGCCTTCGGCATCGCGCAGGTTGTCGCAGGGGCGGAGCGCCTGCAACAGAAAGGGGTATTCGGACAGGTAGATGCCGCTTTGGGGTTTTTCCCACTCAATGACAAAGTCCTGCTTGCTGCGGATCTGCTCCAGGCTGTGGAGCAGGTTGCGCACCGGACCGCTGTAGTGCAGATAGCTGGTCACGATCTCCTCACCTTGCTGATTGCATACTTGCAGATACGCACCGTGGGCGTCAAAGTGAATATCAAAATACACTTCTTTGTAGGCGCGTGTCTCTTTGGCCGGCGGCTGTTGCCGGCGAAAAGGGGCAAAAGAAGCTGAAAATGGTTGCTCTGCCATAACAAAAGATACTATGTGCTCTTCGAATGCGCGTAAATATACGCGCTCTTGGTCAATGAGTGATAAACTTGTAGCAGCTAAGGATTAAAAAGCGGCTGTCAGCCGCTTTTCTCCTGTAAACCCGCTGTGTCTGCAGTAAAAAAGGCAGCAGGCTGTTGCCGCCTGCTCAGATTGATCGGGGCAAGCAGGTGAAGATCATTTTGCTAAAAAAATTGCACATGCGCCTGCAAGGGGGTATTTTTATAAAAATATTTCGAGCATGTCTTTTCCTGCAGCCTATTATAAGCTTTTATACCAACGCATCAAAAAACAAGGCAATAGCTCCTATGAGGAAATTCTGGCCTTGATCAGAACTTTTGGGGAGCGTTCGTGCGAAGGTCGTCCGGTGGAGGCGTACAGTGCGCAGGCGCTGGCAGTCGATCTGGTCGATATAGCCTGGGAAAGCAGCGATGCTGCAGGGGGGCTGTATATTGCACAGGCGCTCAGTCTTTGGCCGGATTGCCTCCGGGCTTACGATTATCTGTCGCTGGTTGAAAAGTCGAAAAAGAAGCGTTTGGCCTACGTGGAGAAGGGCGTGGAGATTGGTCGCCGCTTGTTTGGCGGACAGTCATTGGAGGAGCTTGTAAGTGACTTTCATCATAACGATGATCCTCAGATTTACATGCGATTGCTGGAGAATTTGGCCAGAATCAGTTTCGAACAGGGAAAAGTATCCAAGGCGATTGTCATTTGGGAGGATATGCTTCGCCTGAATGCCGCGGATCATCAGGGCGTACGCAATCACCTGATGACGGCTTTACTGCTGCAGCGAGATCTGGCAACTTACCATGATTACCGCTGGCAATACGATGAAGACAGCTCAATTGCGTTGTTCAACGATGCCTGGCTGGCATTGGTGGAAAAGGGCGACAGCCTGCTCGCCGGCAGGCAGCTGCGGGCTGCTGCTGCTCGCAATCCCCACGTTATTCCTTTGCTCCTGCAGCCCGCACCGCCAGCCAAGCTGCCCATTGCGTTTGCAGACAAAAGTCCTGAGGAGGCGATCTTATACGCCTGCATTGCCTGGCCATACTGGCGGGAAGTGCCGGCGGCACTGGCGTTGCTGCGGGCGGCGCGGGACAGCCAGCCTGCGCCTCCGCCGCCGGGCAGGCTGTCGCCGGGAGGCCGCTCGCTTTTGTGCAACAATCCCTTTTCTCCGGCCAGCCCGCTGCAGTTGCGGCCTGATCTGCATGATGAAGAAGTAGCGCAACTGCCTTTTTTACGACTCAACCACGAGCTGCTGGCTGCCATACAGGAGGTGCAGGCACTGCAGCTGACTGCCAAAGGCAGTCTGCCCCGCGCCTTAGTAAAGCGCATGTATGATTTGCGCCTTTTTCCGAGTGAAAACATAGATAAAGGCTCGATCAAGCTGCTGCAGGAAAAAAATTTTCGCCAGCTGGCAGTTGCCCGGCTGTTGGCGGAGGTTGGTCGCTGGACCCAAAAACGCAAAGGCAAAATCATCCTCACTAAGAAGGGGCTGCAACTGCTGCAGGCGCCTCCGGCGGTTTTTTATCGCGAACTGCTCATGGT
>JAUMBM010000223.1:0-3821 GCA_032115735.1 Saprospiraceae bacterium | reverse complement strand
GTGCGTCATCGTCGGCCAGCCCCAGCGCACGGGTGCAGGCCAGCACTTGCGCGGCGAAAGCTTCGTTAATTTCTATCAGGTCCATATCGGCCAGCTGCAGCCCCGCTTGCTGCAGGGCTTTTTGCGAGGCGGCCACGGGGCCAATGCCCATGATGCGGGGCTCTACGCCCGCTACGGCTGCGGAGAGTATGCGCGCCTGCGGGCGCAGGCCATACCGGGCAACCGCGTCGGAAGAGGCGACAATGAGGGCTGCCGCTCCGTCGTTGAGGCCGGAGGCGTTGCCGGCCGTGACGCTGCCGCCTTGCTTGCGGAAGGCGGGGCGCAGTTGCGCCAGCCCTTCAAGGGTCGTCTGGGGTTTGATGAATTCGTCCTGGGAAAAAGGCAAGGGCGCTCCTTTGCGCTGGGGAATATCTACCGCTGCAATTTCTTCCGCCAGACGGCCCGCATCGCGGGCGGCGGCGGCCTTTTGCTGCGACCAGCAGGCAAACTGGTCCTGGTCGCGGCGGTCAATCTGGTAGAGGTCGACCAAATTTTCGGCTGTCTCGCCCATGGCATCGGTGCCATAGGTTGCCTGCATCGCCGGATTGATGAAGCGCCAGCCAAAACTGCTGTCAAAGAGCTGCATGTCGTTGCCGAAAGGCCGGGCGCTTTTGGACATGACCCAGGGGCCGCGGGTCATCTGCTCGAGGCCGCCGGCGATAAAAAGGTGGCCGTCGCCGGCCAGGATGGCCCGGCGGGCGTGGATGACGGCCGACAGGCCGGAGGCGCATAGCCGGTTGACGGTCTCGCCGGGTACACTGACGGGCATGCCCGCCAGCAGCAGGCTCATGCGGGCTACATTGCGGTTGTCCTCACCGGCCTGGTTGGCACAGCCCATAATAACGTCCTCATAGGCGTCTGCCGGGATTTGTGGGTTGCGCGCCAGCAGCTGGCGCAGCACGTGGGCGCCCAAATCGTCGGCGCGCACCGCGCTCAGGCTGCCGCCAAACTGCCCGATGGGCGTCCGGATGCCGTCAATGATGAATGCTGAATTTTTCATTGGCTTATTTGTCAGGTTGCTGTGTGTTGCGTAGTCGCTATTTTTTGTTATTTTGGGCGCAAATTACTTTTCATTTGGCAGAAAGTGGCAAAAAATGTCCTCCAAACACGATGGTAGTAAGCATTTCGGTACCTATCTCGATCGCACCGCACGAAGTGTAAAGCAGGCGTATCTCAAAGTTTTTCAGGAACTGAATATAGATATCACGACAGAGCAGTGGGTGTTGCTCATGAATTTGTACGAGCAGGACGGACAGTCGCAGGCCGAACTCGCCAACGGCAGCTTTAAAAACGCGCCGACCGTATCCCGTATCATCGATCTGCTGGTGCGCAAACAGTGGGTCGAACGCCGCATCGCTGATGACGACCGCCGCCGATTTCATGTCTGCCTGACAGATGCCGGCAGAGCGGTGGTGGAGAAAATTTATCCTCCCGTACGGGCTCTCCGCCATAAGGGCTGGGAAGGCCTTTCGGACGAGGATTACCAGACTTTCCTGCGCATCATCAATCGGATTTTCGACAATTTTAATGGCTGATTACAGTCTTACCGAAATTGTGTGTTAAGCAGCTATTTTGCACGCTTCTTTTTCCGGAAAACAAGCCTGTTTCACCGAAACGGGCTGTTGAGCTGCCGTTTTCACATCTTCTTTTCCGGGCACAAGCCCGCTTCACCTAAACTGGCTGTTGAGCTGCTCCAGTGTCTCGATACCGGGGCACAAGTCCTCTTCCGTCAACTGGTTGAGAGGTGTGCGGGTGGTGTGGATGAGCTCGTGCAGGTCACGGGCCTGCGGGTGCAGGTAAAGCAGTCCGGTAGGAATCTGCCCCCGCTGCCGGTACTCGTGCAGCATATTCATCACCGACTGCCGGTCGGCCGGGTCCCAGCCGGGGGCAAGCTTGTGCAACTGCAGGAGGGAGCCGTCGTGCAGGGGCGCCAGCACGGACTTGCCTTCCTCGTAGTCTATGGTAATCTCTTCTTTGTAGGGGATGACGTCCACGGCAGCGGTAGCCTCGATATGCTCGCGGGTGTAGTCATACGACTTGGTAGAGCCTTGGTTGTTGTTGAAAGTCACACAGGGTGAGATGACGTCGAGAAAGGCAAAACCGGGATGCCGAAGGGCCGCTTTGATGAGGGGCACCAGCTGCTGTTTATCTCCGGAAAAACTTCTCGCCACAAAGCCGGCACCGAGTTCTATGGCCAGACTGCACAGGTCAATCCCCTCAAAAGGATTAGGATTGCCTTCCTTGCTGATGGAACCCAGGTCCGCCGTCGCAGAGTCCTGCCCCTTGGTGAGCCCGTAGCAGCCATTGTTCATGACAATGTATACCATATTGACGTTCCTGCGCACTGCGTGCACAAACTGCCCCATACCGATGGAAGCTGTGTCGCCGTCACCGGACACGCCCAGATACAGCAGATCGCGGTTGGCCATGTACGCGCCTGTGGCAACAGAGGGCATGCGTCCGTGTACGGAGTTGAAGCCGTGGGAATTGTTGAGGAAATAGGCGGGGGTTTTGGAGGAGCAACCTATGCCGGAGATTTTGGCCAGCCGGTGAGGTTCAAGATCGATTTCATAACATGCCTGCACAATGGCAGCACTGATGGAGTCGTGCCCGCAGCCCGCGCAAAGGGTAGAGATGGAACCTTCGTAGTCGGCTCTGGTGTAGCCTACCTTGTTTTTTTCCAGCCCGGGGTGGCGAAAGCTTGGTTTTACAAAAGACATAACACTGGTTTTTGTAGCGGGAGCGCTGTAGGTGGCAAAAATGTCCCGCCGTTTTGTTTATAGTCCGGCCGTCGAGGCCCGAGGGTTATCTCAATAGTTGCTTTACGACTGCTCAACCAGCAACAGCGCCTCACTGGCCTGCCGGAAGATGGCATCGGCTGTGATGGGCATACCGTCGTAGTTGAGGATAGGGATGAGCTTGCGGGGCGCCACCTCCAGCTCGTTGACCAGCAGGGAGCGGAACTGTTTGTCCCGGTTCTGCTCGATCACCAGTACCTGTTCGTGCTCCTCAATAAAGCTGGCTACGCGCTGCTGAAAGGGGAAGGCCCTTACCCGAAGTGCGTCGACAAGTATACCTTGCTGCCGCAGCATCTCCAGCGCTTCGATGGCTGCATAGTGGGAGGTGCCGAAGAAGATCATACCGATGCTGCTTTGGTTTTCAGGCTGGTATTCTTCCGGTGGGGGCACAAGCCCGGCAGCAGTTTTCCATTTTTTGGCCAGCCGGTCGATGGAGCGCGCATAGGTAGCCGCGTCTTCGGTATAGCGCGCATACTCGTCGCGGGAGGTGCCGCGGGTCGTAAAGGCACCTTTGGTGGGGTGTGTGCCCGGCAGACTGCGATAGCAAATACCGTCGCCATCGACATCGAGGTAGCGGCCAAATTTGTCCAGCGTTTCGAGCTGTTCAGCTGTGAGTACCTTACCGCGGTCGTACCGCCGGCCTGCCTCCCACTTAAGCGGTGGGGAGAGGTGAGAATTCATGCCCAGGTCCAGATCGGTCATCACCAGCACAGGCGTCTGCAGCCGGTCGGCAAGGTCGAGGGCGGTGGCTGTCATGTCAAAGCACTCGGCGGGGGTTGAGGGAAAAAGCAGCACGTGCTTGGTGTCGCCATGAGAGGCATAGGCCGAGGAGAGAAGATCGGCCTGCTGGGTGCGGGTTGGCATACCCGTAGAGGGGCCTCCGCGCTGCACATTGACGAGCACAGCGGGTATTTCTGCAAAATAGGCCAGCCCAAGAAATTCGCTCATGAGAGATACCCCCGGTCCGCTGGTGGCTGTAAACGC
>JAUMBM010000222.1:0-1562 GCA_032115735.1 Saprospiraceae bacterium | reverse complement strand
ACCCGACCCGACTGGGTGCTTGCGCTGTCGGTACTGGGCGTTGGCTGTTCGGCTACCCTCATCTACTTTTTTTCTGCCCACATGGGCTGGGATCGATTTTTCCGGGACAAAAACCCCGCGCAGCTGGCGCGGCTTAAGGAGCGACTGGAAAGCAAGTACGGCCTGGCCTTTATAGCCTTCTGGAGCTTTTTTCCTGCCATTCCGACGGATCTTATCTGTTATGTCGCAGGTGTCGTGCGCATACGCTTCCAGCACTTCATCCTGGCGCTGCTACTGGGAGAATTACCCCTGATTGCCGCCTACGTCTATGGCGGCAGCAGCTTTTTTGCCTATGTAGAAAAGCTAATGGCCAACTGGTAAAATGGGCAGCGGGGCTTGCTGATTGCAAAAATCAACGAGCCCCGCTGTGTTAACGGATAGCGACGCGGCACATCAGAGTCCTGCCTCCGCTGAGATTGCCAGCATACGGTCGATGCTGGCCCTTCCCTGCTCGATTACCCATGGCTCGAGTGTAATTTCCGGTTGTTCGTACTCCATGCAGACGTACAACTTCTCGAGCGTATTGCGCTTCATGTGCGGGCAATCGTTGCAGGCGCAGGCATTGTTGGGCGGTGCGGGGATAAATGTCTTATCGGGTGAAGCCTTTTGCATCTGGTGCAGAATACCCGACTCGGTAGCCACGATGAAGGACTTGGCGGGGCTCCGCATGGTATACTTGAGCAGGCCGGTCGTAGAGCCTATGAAATGTGCTTTTTCGAGAATATGAGGCTCGCACTCAGGATGTGCAATAAACTCCGCTTCGGGGTGGCGCTGCATAAGTTTGACAATCTTCTCATGGCTGAAGATTTCGTGTACCATGCAGGAACCATTCCAGAGCACCATATTGCGACCTGTTTTTTCATTCAGGTAGCGCCCCAGGTTGATATCAGGCGCGAAGATGATCGGCTGTTCCTTAGGAATACTTTCGATGATATGGACGGCATTGGTGGAGGTGCAGCAGATATCTGTGAGCGTTTTCAGTTCAGCGCTGCAGTTGATATAGCTGACCACCATGTGGTCCGGGTAGCGTTCTTTGAATTTGCGAAAAACCGGAGCGGGGCAGGAGTCGGCCAGGCTGCAGCCCGCCTTGAGGTCCGGCAGCAGCACCTTTTTGTTGGGCGACAGCATTTTGGCCGTTTCGGCCATAAAATGCACGCCCGCGAAGACGATGATATCGGCATCAGTTTTGGCAGCCTGCTGGCTCAGGCCGAGGCTGTCACCGATGTAATCGGCGATATCCTGAATATCGGCATCCTGGTAATAATGCGCCAGGATGACGGCATTTTTTTCCTTCTTGAGGCGTTGAATCTCTGCAACGAGGTCCAGCTCCGGATCGACATCTATATCGAGGAAGCCTTTTTGGTGCAGGTTTTTTTCAGCGAATGCCAGTGTGCTCACGTTCATGAATTTTGCTTACGGAAAATAATGCCGGCTCGTGTACCCGATATAACGCCCACATGGCCTAAAGGGTTTACGTACTTTGGCGACCTTGGTCGTCAAAGTACGCAAATGATAAGGTTGTC
>JAUMBM010000221.1:0-10622 GCA_032115735.1 Saprospiraceae bacterium | reverse complement strand
AGCGTGTAGGGAAACGATGACATACGTACATCTTTGAATTGTGTAGCCGTCTGCCCGGGGCAGTGTGTTCAGCCAGCTATCACACGGACTGAAGGACTGCAATGCTAGCAACAAATACGCTAACAAACAACTCTTTTTTTATCGATAGCCAGCCTGTCCTCGAGTAGTGGCCAAACCCGGCCGGGATCGGTGAAGCCGCACTGTGAGCAGGCCGACACCAGCCCCCACTGCATAAGCGGTCACTACATCCGTCAGAAAGTGTTTACCTGAATACACACGTCCCCAAGCGGTTGCAGCAGGCAGCAAAGCTGCCGCTGCCCAAATCACCCACTTAGCCCGACGATCCGGATACACCTGACTGTACAGGCTGGCGCCGGCAAAAGTCGTGTATGCGGCCATCGCCACGTGGCCCGAAAAGTAAGATCGACGGCTATCGGCCGTCATTTTTTCCTCCGGCGCCACAGCCGCATTGTATACATAAGGCCGTAGCCGCTGCGTGAGGCCTTTAGTCAAAAGGGTGAGTCCCGAGGTCCACAAGGCTCCTTCTGCAGCCATGAGCCCTACCGTTGGCAATCGCTGCCGGATATACTCACTGCGCAGACAAATCGCCGGTACAGCCACGGCAGCCACCGCGATCCAGTCACTTACAGCAGCCACCGAAGGCCGGTAGTATGCCGTTGCAAACCGGTCAATACGAGGCAGGCCGGAAGTGTTCAGCCCTTGCAGATTGGCAGGCGACAAAGGCAACAATTGCTGGTTGAGGCGGTAGCCCGCCAGCGTCAACCCGAGACCTGCCGATAATGCGAGACCATCGCCCAGCGGATGAAGCCGGAAGGCTGGTTGCGCAGGCATCTGTGAAGCACACAACAGCCAGCAAATCAACCACAGGCAGTTCAGCAGGCGGCCGTTGCTCATGGGCGCTTGCGCCTGTACTGCGGCTTCGTGCGATTATTTTTTACCCACTCAGGAAAAGCGTAGGCCATGCCGCGACCTGAGTGCTCTACCTGCAATAAATCATCGCGCTTAGCCGTGAGTTTGTGCAGGCTACGGCTTACTTTTTTCTTGATCTCCTCGTGATCCTCAGGCGTACCGGCAGCATTTAGCTTGTCGGTAATAAACTGTATAAAATCGGCGTTGATAAGCACGTGATTGTGCGTACGCAGAGCCTCCATGATCATTTCATCAAACTCCGACAGTTTATAGCCGGCCTTGGCAGCTTCAGCTTCCTGCTTTTCCTTAGCCTTTTCGGCACGAACGACAGGCACTTCCTTAGCTTTTTTAACCACTTTTTCAACCGCCACAGGCGCTGCCTCAACCTCCGTCACGCCCTTTCTTGGTCGGCCAGGACCCCGCTTGGCTTCCTTCTGTGCCTGCATACTCTCCTCCCCGGGCTTTGGCAATGTCACCGTGATGCGCTTGCGTTTTTCGCGCTTCTGTGAAGCTGCCGCTGCCAGTGCGTCCATGACATCTTCGAGTACCGATTCGGCAACTTTTGCCTCCATAGCTATATTCTCCATAATCGCTTCCACAGCAGGTGCCGCTTCCAAAATTTGCTCGGCCGCTTCCATCTCAGGCTTGGAAGAAACAGCTGTCTGTTTCTCCTCTTTGGCCACTTTTATTTTATTTTTCTTCTTGGGCTGATTTTCTGCTTTGAGCGCGCTCTTGGCATTAGACTTTAATGCCTTCTTGAGCATAGCAATAGACTCTTCAGTGTGTGAAATGTGAAAGCGAAGCTTCCGCAGTTCAGACTCATAACGATCGATCAACTCATTGATCTCCTCGTCAGTTAACTTCAACTCTTCCGTCATCTTGTGTGATATTTTATGGTAAAATACGGGGCGGGCAGGGTCTCGGACCCGTACCCTGCTGTGCCGTCAGGGTAATAAGGAAAATTCATCAATATCAATATGCAATTAAAGATATAAACAATTTGACAACCAAATGGTTGTCAACAAAAAATTAAAAGCATACGGGTAGCAAAGGAAAAGCTTTACAGCAACTGTATACGCACAGTGAATCGTAAAGCGTTGGCGTCAGGTTCTTGTCAGACAGTAAGAAATGGCGGGTGCCCGGCGAATAGTATTCTTGTTTTTGTAGGGTTAAAGAAAAAATGAATTACACGCATGGCATATAAGCGTTTGCTTACACCAAGTATAACGGTTCCGGGAGCATCTGTACAAAAGGGAGCATGCAAACCAGAGGGTAAGTTAAGTATTTCAGGATTGGCTTGCAAACATGTACGGGCTCACAAATATATCAATAATTTCAAAATTCAAAATTAAAATAAATTCAGGCCTGTATTTTCCCGGGGTTACCTTTGACCAATTTCTGTTGACAGGCTGTAACAAGGCGGTTTTTTACCTGCTAATCATGGATTTTACACATTTTGGGGTGGCTCAGGCCACCCCAAAATGTGCTTATTGGTCTCGGATTTTGCGTATTGAGACAAAAAAGCCGGGCTTAATTTCCGTTTTTTTGATTTTTCCAAAAATAAGGTTCTTGGTCAAATATAATGGGTATTGAGATCTAGCCCCCCTAAGTGGAAGTAAATCATACGGAGGAAATTTTGAATATTTCGGTATCCTTTAGCCGTATGCATATTTCGGAGTATGCTGACCCACCTCAACAGTCAGTCAGTTAAGCGCTAAAATATAGGTACTGTAACAAGGTCGATTGGTGCTGTTTTCGGTAGATTGGAAGCCCCGTTAGGCAGGACGATTGGTGCTGTTTTCGGTACAACGGAAGCCCCGTTAGGGGCGTAATATGGGTAGCAACGGCCCCGGTATTTTCCAGAGTCCCGTAGGGACGAAATGTGGGTATGATTCTCAATCATCCATTATTCCAACGGTTTGAAAATATACCGTTCATCGTATGTAACTTCAAATTTTTTAGGATATCAATATACTCCTCCAAGAAACTTCTCTTGGCATGGTGGGCTTCTTGTTCTTGAATATATTGAATTACGCGTTGTACCTGACTTTTACTGTGCGAAAATGCGCCATAGGAAATACCGGGGCCGGTGTTTTCTACCCATATTCCGTCCCTACGGGTCTACCCACCTCGCGTCCCTACGGGACTACGGGAAATACCGGGGCCGGTGTTTTCTACCCACATTCCGTCCCTACGGGACTCTGGAAAACACCGGGGTTGTTTGTTTTCTACCCACATCGCGTCCCTACGGGACTACGGGAAATACCGGGGTTGTTGTTTTCTACCCACATTCCGTCCCTACGGGACTCCGGAAAACACCAGGGTCGTTTGCTTTCTACCTGTACTGATCCCCTAAATAACCAGACAAGGTTACCGTATTAAAATTGTAATCTTGTCTATGGAAAAGAAGCGACGCAGCAAAGAAGAGAAGCTTAGCATTCTGAAAGAGGCAGAAAGCCAGGGGGTAGAAGTTACGATTATGCAGCATGGATTTATCCAGCTACTTTCTACCGCTGGCGTAAGGCGTAAGTTGAGCTTCCCCCCCAAAACTAGACACGTTTGATAAACCAAAGTGACTTAAGTTCGAGGGCAGCTGTAAATATTGGTAGTTCTTACATGGGGCAAATCTACGAAACCCACTTCATTTGGACTAGAGCCAAAAATAGTCGTGCGTTCAGTTTTTCATTTCATGGCAGTTGTATACAATACTTCTCAGGAACTTTAGTCTGCCAAAACGGGCGCCAGCCAACGCTGTGCCTGTTCGTGTTGCATACTTTTTCGCCGGGCGTAGTCTTGCAGCTGATCATTTTGCACACCCGTGACGGTGAAATACTTGCTCTCAGGATGGCTGAAATACCAACCACTGACGCTGGCAGCCGGGTACATGGCAGCACTTTCCGTAAGCCTGATACCCAGCTGTTGTTCAACCGACAGCAAATCCCAGAGGAGGAATTTTTCAGTATGGTCGGGGCAGGCAGGATAGCCCGGTGCAGGACGTATGCCTGCATATGCCTCTTCAATCAACTGCCGGTTAGAAAGCTGTTCTTCAGCCTGATAGGCCCAAAGCTCTTTGCGTACATATTCGTGCAGGCGCTCGGCCAGTGCCTCAGCCAGTCGGTCGGCCAGCGCTTTCAGCAAAATAGCGTGGTAATCATCGTGTTTTTCCTCGAAATACTGCACCCATTTTTCGATACCCACGCCTGCTGTGACTGCAAAAGCCCCCAGATAATCAGCCTTCCCACTGTCTGCCGGTGCCACAAAATCTGACAAGCAGAGGTTGGGCTGACCTGCTGTTTTTTGTATCTGCTGCCGCAGATGATGCAGGCGCATACGCTCTTCCTTTCGCGTTTCGTCGCAGTAAATGGCAATATCATCATCCTCTACCGTATTGGCCGGAAAAATGGCGGCAATAGCTCTTGCCTCCAGCCAGTTTTCATCTACAATACGCCTGAGCAGAGAGCGGGCATCGTTGTACAGGCGCTGCGCTTCAGCCCCCATAACGGCATCCTGTAGAATATCGGGGAATTTGCCGTTCATCTGCCAGGAGCTGAAGAATGGCGTCCAGTCGATATAGTCGATCAGCTGATCCAGCGGATACGTCGTCCATACCTGCACCTTTGATGGCTGCGGGGGCGCTGGCGGAGTATAGGTCGACCAATCAACTTTGTATTTATTAGCTCTGGCTTCTGCCAGCCCCAGGTATTTTTTAAAGTTGGTGCGCTTGGCGCGTTCCTCGCGGATGCGTTCATAGGCAGCACTGGTTTCTTCTTCAAATGCCCGCCTAAGCGTTGCATCCTCTCCGATCAGTGCGCTTACAACCGTGACACTCCGGGAGGCATCGAGTACATGTACTACCGTGCCCTCATACTCGGGAGCAATTTTAAGCGCAGTATGCGTTTTGGAGGTGGTAGCCCCGCCGATGAGCAGCGGGAGCCGGAACTGCTGTCGTTGCATTTCGCGGGCTACGTATACCATCTCGTCCAGACTAGGTGTGATCAGGCCGCTCAGTCCGATCACGTCTACTGCATGCTCGCGGGCCGCCTTGAGAATTCGGTCGGCAGGCACCATGACCCCCAAATCTATGATATCATAATTGTTGCACCCCAGCACAACACCCACAATATTCTTACCGATATCATGTACATCCCCCTTGACGGTAGCCAGCAGTATTTTGCCCTTGGCCTGACCCGCCTGTCCGGTCGCTGCTTTTTCTGCTTCGATAAAAGGCGTCAGATAGGCAACGGCTTTTTTCATCACGCGGGCGCTCTTTACTACCTGCGGCAGGAACATTTTTCCCGCACCAAACAAATCCCCCACAAAATTCATACCATCCATCAGCGGACCTTCAATCACCGACAGCGGACTATCATACTGCCGGCGAGCTTCCTCCGTATCTGCTTCCACAAACTCGTCAATTCCTTTGACCAGCGCGTGTTTGAGTCGATCAATAACCGACATTTCCCGCCAGCCAAGATCTTTCTGTAGCTGTCTGCCTCCGTCTTGTTTGACATTTTCGGCAAATTCCATCAGGCGGTCCGTAGCATCGTTGCTGCGATTCAACAACACGTCTTCGACCCGCTCCAGCAGATCCGCGGGAATATTTTCATATACCTCGATCATGCCTGCGTTGACAATCCCCATATCCATACCTGCCCGGATGGCATGATAAAGGAAAGCAGCATGCATAGCCTCTCTCACTGTATCATTGCCGCGAAAACTGAAGGATATATTGCTCACCCCGCCGCTCACTTTGGCGCCCGGGCAGCTTTCTTTGATGAGCCTCGTTGCGTCGATAAAATTGATCGCGTAGTTGTTATGCTCTTCAATGCCCGTCGCTACCGCAAAGATATTGGGATCAAAGATGATATCCTCTGCCGGAAAATTCGCTTTTTCCGTCAGCAGCCGGTATGCCCGCTGGCAGATAGCTACCTTGCGTTCAGTGCTATCTGCCTGTCCTTGCTCATCAAAAGCCATCACCACAGCAGCAGCTCCAAATCGTCTTACCAGCCGCGCCTGCCGTAAAAACTCGGCTTCCCCCTCTTTTAGGCTGATGGAGTTGACGATGCACTTACCTTGCACACAGCGCAGCCCTGCCTCAATAACTTCCCATTTGGATGAATCTATCATAATGGGCAGGCGGGCAATGTCGGGCTCCGCCATCACCAGCAACAAAAAATCAATCATAGCCTGTCGGGAGTCCAACAGCCCTTCATCCATATTGACATCGATAATCTGTGCACCCCCCTCAACCTGCTGCCGGGCTACCTCCAGGGCTGCTGCATAATCACCGGAACGAATCAGGCGGGCAAATTGCCTCGAGCCCGTCACATTGGTGCGCTCTCCGATATTGACAAAATTAGTCTCCGGACGAATTACCAGCGGCTCCAGCCCGCTCAGCGATGTCAAAGGACTTCTTTGTGGAATACCGCGCGCGGGCAGCCCTGCCACTGCCTTCGCCATAGCGCGGATATGCTCGGGCGTCGTACCACAACAGCCCCCCACCATATTGACCAGACCCGCAGCAGCAAAATCGCGGATATACGTCTGCATCTCTGCCGCATCCTGATCATAAGCACCCATTTCGTTGGGCAGCCCTGCATTGGGGTAGGCATGCACCGCACAATTGGCCACCCGCGACAAGGCCTCGAGGTAGGGACGCATTTCTTCCGCGCCCAGGGCACAATTGAGCCCTACACATACCGGACGTGCATGCATAATACTTACCCAGAATGCCTCTACCGTCTGTCCCGACAACGTGCGGCCACTTGCGTCGGTGATGGTACCGGAAATCATCACCGGCACCCGCTGCCCGCGCTGCTCACAGACTGTTTCGATCGCAAAAATGGCCGCTTTGGCATTTAGAGTATCAAAAATCGTCTCAATCAGCAGCAGGTGAACGCCCCCGTCCAGCAGGCCATTTACCTGCTCTTCGTAGGCTGCACACATTTCTTCGAAGGTGATTGCCCGGAAGCCCGGATTGTTGACATCCGGGGAGATAGACAGCGTTTTGTTCGTAGGCCCTATCGCGCCCGCTACAAATCGGGGTCTGGCAGGCGTCAGGCGGGAGTATTCATCCGCCGCACGCCGCGCAATGGCTGCGGCCGCCAGATTTATTTCATACGTATACGCCTGCGTATCATAGTCTGCCTGCGAAATAGCAGTTGCATTAAACGTATTGGTTTCGATCACGTCTGCCCCCGCCTCCAGGTACTCCCGGTGAATGGCTTCAACAATGGCAGGCTGTGTCAGGCACAAAAGATCATTGTTGCCCTTCAGGTCCGTTGTCCATTCTTTAAACCGCTCAGCGCGATAGGCCGCTTCGTCAAGCCGATAGCGCTGAATCATGGTTCCCATAGCACCGTCGATGACCAGGATGCGCTCTTGCAGGAGCTGTTCAATTGTTTTCATTGGCAGACAAGGAATTTTTTGATAAGCCAAAGTTAGTCATTTTACCATTCCCGTGCTGCCAACAGCTATATTTTACAATTCTTTCATCTTGTCCGGCAGATCGTTGGATTCTCATCATTCATTTTGACAAATATCACCGCTCACAGCAACTGCACGCGCTACCTTGGCAACAGTATTGCAAACCGATTCTTCGCAGGCTGTTTATTTTTAAAATCGAGTAATTAAAATTTTGACAAATAAAATATTACACCTATATTAAGTGTCGATTTAATTACTTGCTTTTTAATACAAAAACCGCTTTTTGTTTAACGGAATCCAGCACAGGCATTCCGGGATGCGGCCTGCCACGGGCGGCTGGCTGAGCATGGCGTGTGTAGCACATGATTGAATCGACCGAGCAAATTATTCAGTACCTCCACTGGGTTTTTCTAACCAAAAACAAATAAGCTATGAGCTTTGACACAAAAGACGTTCGCAATGTGGTATTACTAGGCCACCCCGGCTCGGGAAAAACGACTTTTTCGGAGTGTATGCTGTACGAAGCGAAGGAGACGTCGCGTCGGGGTAGTGTAAATGAAGGTAATACAACCTCTGATTTTTCTGGATTGGAAAAAGATCGCGGCAACTCTATTTTCAGTACGCTGATGCACGCCAACTGGAAGAATAGTAAGATTAATATCATTGACACGCCTGGGTTTGACGATTTCGTGGGGGAAGTTATTTCTTCCCTAAAAGTGGGTGATACCGCTGTCATGATGCTCAATGCCAAAAGTGGGGTGGAAGTAGGGACTGAGCTCATTTGGGAGAATATTGAAAAATTTGAGACGCCTTGTCTGTTTGTTATCAACCATCTGGACAGCGATAAGGCTGATTACGATACTACGCTCGAGCAGGCGCAGGCTCGCTTTGGAAACAAAGTGCTGCCGGTGCAATACCCGCTCAGCACCGGGTCTTCTTTCAATCACATCATCGATGCGCTTACCATGGTGATGTATGAATTTCCTCAAGGGGGCGGCAAGCCGGAAAAAAGACCTATACCCGAGGCGGAGCTCGAGCGTGCGCGTGCGATGCACAACGCGCTGGTAGAGGCTGCCGCAGAAAATGAGGAAGGGCTGATGGAAAAATTCTTCGAGGCGGGTACCCTGACCGAAGAAGAGCTCACGGCAGGCTTGCGCGTGGCCATCGCTCACCAGCAGATTTGCCCCGTCTTCTGTTGCTCTGCCGAAAAAAATATGGGCAGTGGCCGCATTATGGGTTTTATCAATGATGTGTGTCCCAGCCCGGCCGATCGGCCGGCTGCCAGGTTAGCCAACGGAAGTATGCTGAGCTGCAATGCTGCCGACCCCGTGACTACTATCCTGATTTTCAAAACGATGACAGAGCCGCGTGTCGGCAACGTCTCTTACTTTAAAGTCTATTCGGGACGCCTGCGCGCAGGTGATGAGCTTGTCAATGCTTCCAACGGCAACCACGAGCGGTTTGGGCATATCAGCATTGCCAATGGCAAGGACCGGGTTGATGTACAGGAACTCAAGGCGGGGGATATAGGTGTAGCCGTCAAGCTGAAAGATGCGCATACCAATCAGACGCTCAACACCAAAGGTAGCGAGCGCCAGATCGAGCCGATTCATTTCCCTGCGTCCCGCATACGCACCGCTGTTGAAGTGGTGGGCAGCAAAGGCGATCTCGAAAAAATGATGAAAGCCCTGCACGCTATGGAAGAGGAGGATCCCACCCTGCATGTCGAACAGTCCGCAGCGCTGCACCAGATTCTGCTGCACGGACAGGGACAGCTTCACCTCGATCTGGTCAAGTACCGGCTTGAAAAGGTCTATGATGTACACGTGGAGTTTGTACGGCCGCGTATCGACTACCGCGAAACCATCACCCGAGAGGCCAATACCATGTACCGCCATAAGAAGCAATCCGGTGGCGCCGGGCAGTTTGCAGAGGTACACATGCGCATTGAGCCTTACCATGAAGGTATGCCGGATCCCGCCGGACTCACCGTGCGCCATAAGGAGGTTGAAGAGCTGCCTTGGGGTGGCAAACTAGCCTTCTACTGGTGTATCGTCGGCGGATCTATTGATTCCAAATACAGCAATGCCATCAAGAAGGGCATCATGCAGAAAATGGAAGAAGGGCCGCTGACAGGCTCCCGCTGCCGTGACATTCGCGTGTCTGTATTCGATGGAAAAATGCATGCTGTTGATTCCAACGATATGGCTTTCATGCTGGCTTCCAGTCAGGCATTCAAGCAGGCATTCCGCGAGGCCGGCCCACAGATTCTCGAGCCCATCTCTACGCTTGAAGTGTTGTGCGCCGACGATGTGATGGGTGATATTATGAGCGACCTGCAGACGAGGCGAGCCATCATCACGGGCATGGACGCTGATGGACACTACCAAAAAATCATGGCTAAAGTGCCTCAATACGAACTGTATCAATATGCGTCCGCACTCCGCCAGCTGACACAGGGACGCGCTAAGTTTTCACGCTACTTTGCAGAGTATCAGGCTACACCACATGATATTCAAAGCAAGCTGATCGAGGCCTATGTGGCCGAGGAGGCGGAGGCCTGAGCATAATTAACTGGAATAACCATTTAAAGGCAACTTTAGCGGCCTCAGCCGCTAAAGTTGCCTTTAAATGGCCATTGGATTTTTTGGTTTTTGTAAAAAACCAAAAAATCCAATGGCTATTTAAATCCTGCGTGCATTTCCCCTTCCAGAGCAACCGATATACCAGCCAGTCCGGGCTGGTCAGGTCTGATAATCTGAAGCCTCGGCAAATTGGCAGGCCAATGAACAGCTACCCACTTGGCTAAATCCGCATACAGGCCTGCATCTGCATCCTGCATGGCGAGGCAACACACGATCTGTGCATCTTCCGACAGGGCACAGTAAGCTCTGGCCCAGAAAAGCCACTCCCCGCTCAACCAGCCCAACCTCTGTGTGTAAGGGAATAGCCACCGATACCAGAGAGATCTTGACCGGTAGGCATGTACGGCTGCAATACCGCGAACCGTATCTTCTGCTTTTTGCAGCAGCTGCGCGCCCAATACTGCTGCCGACTTAATGATGACAGGGAACTCTTGCCGGGGAATGAAATTTTTGGCTTCGACAAGCCACAGCCTGCCGGAAGGCTCCACCGCCACAAAATCGACCCCCTTGAGGCCATACCCGCTAAATCCTCTGAAATACGTATGCTGGTCATACCTGCGAACCAGCCAGTCGGAAGGAAAGTGAAAGCGCATGCCGCTCTCACTAAAAACGACAGGCGGA